>JAAYOX010000045.1 GCA_012520135.1 Clostridia bacterium | reverse complement strand
TTATGATGCGAGCATACCCCATAAGTGGGAAAATAATTCCTCAAAACAGTCAGAAATATTGGTCGGTGCTACACCGGCAAATTTTTAACGGGCTTTATGACCCGTTTTTTTGTCTTTATTTTTAGGTATTAGATAAAAATTTACAAAAGTTGCAAAATGGAGAAGGAGAAAAGCCAATCAGCTAGAATGTATTCTAACAACGAACAAATAATTAAAAATTTAGCTATTAGGGAACATACCGGCAGTTTCGCCGGTTGTATCCTAAGCAGAGGAGGTGGCAATTTTCCCTGCAACAAAACCGGTGTTTGTCCAAAAGGTGATACTTGCGAACCGTTGTTAAATCAGGCCGACAGGCATTATAGGAGGGAGAACTGTGACCAAGCTTTTAATTAAAAACGGCTATGTTGTGACAGTAGACGATGATTTCACTATTTATCCCAAAGGTGCAGTATATGTGAAAAATGGCCGGATTGTAGAAGTGGGCGACAGCTCTGTCTTAGAGAAAAAATATGAAGTACAGGGAGTAGAAACGATTGATGCCCAAGGAAAAGCAGTTATACCGGGCCTGATTAACACTCATCTACATTCAGGTATCATTCGTGGCACTGCTGAAGATCTCCCCTTGTGGGAATGGATTAGCAAGCACGTGGATCCCAAGCACAAAGTCCTGACCGCCGAAGATGCCTATGTGGCTTCCAGTCTTTGCTATGGGGAATCTCTTTTGGCAGGTACTACTTGTGTGGTAGACATGTATCGCTTTATGGATCGATGTGCCGATGCAGCAGAGGAAACCGGCATCAGAGCGGTCCTGGTCCCTTATGTGGCGGACAGGCCCAATTACTCTTACTTTGAAACTATTGAAGATAACATTCGTTTAGTGGAAGAACGTCATGGCTCTGCTAATGACCGGATCCATGTTTGGTTTGGGCTGGAACACCTGGTCTACTGTACCGAGGAAGCTTACCACCGGGTAGCAGACCTAGCTGTCAAATACGGAGTAGGTATCCACACTCATGGGGAAGAGTCCATCGATATGGTCCAACGAATTAGCAGGAAATACGGATGCTCTCCCATTCAACTCTTTTATAACCGGGGCATATTAGGTCCTAAAACCCTCCTGGCTCACTGTGTATGGCTTACTCCCATTGAAATGGAGCTACTGGCCAAGACCGGTACCAGCGTGGCCCATTGTCCCATCAGCAATATGAAACTAGCCTCCGGAGTGGCTCCTATCCCCGCCTATTTAGCCAAAGGCATCAGTGTAGGGTTAGCTACAGACGGAGTGAAAGAAAACAATAATCTAGATCTTTTTGAAGAAATGAAATTTGCTTCACTACTACAAAAAGTTCACCACTTGAATGCTGAATTAATGCCGGCGGAAGAAACCTTGCGCATAGCTACTATCTATGGTGCCAAGGCAATTGGTTTAGACCATGAAATCGGCTCCATTGAGGCAGGCAAAAAAGCGGATCTGGTGCTGGTCAATCTCCGGCGTCTCCATATGGCTCCCATTTTGGAGGATGATTATGCCAATATTGTTGCCAATATTGTCTTTAGTGCCAACGGTGGTGACGTAGATACGGTATTAGTAGACGGCAAAGTGGTAGTGGAAGAACACAAGCTGATGACGGTAGACGAAGAGTACCTTATTGACAAAGCTACCCAAACTACCAAGGCTTTAATCGAAAGAAGAAGACCTTTTGTGCCGGATGCACCAACAATTGACGATATAGAAGTATAGTCAGCAAGGAGGGTTGCCAGGTGCCGGATATTCTACTGGAGCATATGGATTTAATAACAATGGAAGCGGATGTAGGTGTGATTGAAGACGGTTATATGGCCATCAAAGACGGGCATATAGAAGCAATAGGAAAAAGTTCGGAACTCCGGTCCGGTGATTATGTAGGCTATGAACGGATTAAGAGTCCTAAATGCGGTAAACGCTTCATCGCTCTTCCCGGCTTTGTTCAGACCCATGTTCATACCAGTCAAGCATTGGGCAGGGGTTTGGCTGACGATGTGGATTTGATTACTTGGACCAGAAAACGTATCTGGCCTTATGAGGCTGCTCTGACGGAAGACGATGTTTATATCAGTGCTTTGCTCAGTACGGCGGAGATGCTGAAAAGCGGAACTACCACTTTTTGTGAGGCCAGTGGTGTCAAGCCTGACGCTATTGCCAAGGCGGTGCTGGACAGCGGTATGCGGGGTATTGTCTGCTTATCTACCATGGACCTCCCCGGAGAGATACCACCGGAATCAAGGATGAATACCCAAGAGGCCATTGAAAGAAACCTGGCCGTGGTAGAAACCTGGCAGGGGAAACATGAGCGAATCGGAGCTTGTTTCAATATCTTAAATTTGTTCCTGTCCAGTGACCGGCTCTGGCGCTCCTTAACGGAGTTAGCCGTCGATAAGAAGGTTTTCCTGCAGACCCATTTAGCCGAATCCTTGGATGAAGTAGCCTTTATCCAAGAGAAGAGCGGAAAATCACCGGTGCAGTTTTTAGAATCTTTAGGAGCTTTAGGACCACATCTGCTGGCGGCCCATGTAGTGCATGTAGACGATGATGATTTAGCTCTTTTAAAAGAGCGGGATGTGAAAGTACTTCATTGTCCCGGAGCCGGCCTTCGAATTGCAGGCATAGCGAGAATTCCCGAGATGCTGGCTATGGGTATTTTGGTTTCGTTAGGTACCAACAGTCCCCCTTGCAACAACCGGATGAGCATGTTGGATGAAATGTGGTTGGCTGGCATTATGCATAAGGCCGTAGAGAACAATCCCCAAGCGGTGCCCGCCACCAGTGTCCTGGAAATGGCTACCATTAACGGGGCGAAGACATTAGGTATGGATCAGACTGTGGGAACTTTGGCAGTAGGCAAAAAAGCCGATATTGCTATTTTGGATTTCAACAAACTATACACTACCCCAACCCATGAACTATTTTCTACTTTAGTCTACCAGGCTAATAACGCTGTCGTTGACACAGTTATAGTGGACGGAGAAATCCTGGTGGAAGGAGGAAAACTTACTTCCATAAATGAGGACTGGCTGATTGCGGAAGCAGAACGCCGGGCCCGGGATATTGTGAAAAGGGCAAATATTAAATTTTAGGAGGGAAATTCATAATGAAAGCCACCAAAAAGATTGCCGTAGTAATACTCTTGATCACCATGGTATTTTCATTAGCAGCCTGCGGAGGAAACAGTCAGCCGGGAGGAGAAGGGGAGCCTCAAGGTCAACAGGAAAGTAAAATGAGGGTGGCAATGGTTTTTTCAGGTCCTGTCAATGACAATAGTTGGAATGGTTCCGGTTATGCCGGTTTGAAGAAAATAGAAGAAGGCTTGGGAGTGGAAATTGCTTTTTCCGATCAAGTTCCCGTTCCGGAGTTTGAAGAAGCTTTTCGGGATTACGCCAGTAAAGGTTATGATCTGATCATCGGTCACGGAGGAGAGTTCTCAGATGCGGCTGCAGCAGTAGCAGAAGAATTTCCTGAGGTTCATTTTTCCGTAGTTAACGGTAACAAAAACGCAGCCAACTTGTCTACTTTTGAGGTATGTGACGAGGAAGTAGCTTTCCTGGCCGGGGTGGCAGCCGGATTAACTACTCAATCAAACATCGTTAGTGGTATCGGCGGTATGGAGATCCCGCCCACCTACCGTTCTCTGGAAGGTTTTAAATCCGGGGTTCTCTATGTTAACCCTGAGGCTCAAGTGCTGCACACTTATACCGGAAACTTTGAAGATGCTGCTAAAGCCAAGGAAGCAGCTCTGGCTCACTTGGAAAAAGGTGCCGATGTGGTCTTCTATTATCTTAATGCCGCTTCCCCGGGAGTAATTCAGGCAGCTCAAGAAAAAAATGCCAAGGCTATTGCCACGATCACCGATCAGTATGAACAAGCACCTGAAACTATTCTCACCAGTGCTTTATCGGACTTAAGCCAGTTGGTTTACCTTATTGGGGAAAAATTCCAGGCCGGGGAACTGAAGGGAGAATCCTACGCCATCGGTGTCGCCTATGAGGAAATTGCCGGCTTGGCACCTTTCAGGGGACAAGTACCGGAAGAAGTGGAAGCAAAAGTGGCTGAAATCAAACAGGATTTGATTGCAGGTAAAATTCAAGTACTGCCTCAATAACTCCTAAAAGGGGAATCGCCATGACTAAGCCTATTTTGGAAATGAAGCAGATCACCAAGTCTTTTGGTTCCTTAATAGCAAATGATCAGGTAGATCTTACGGTTCAACCCGGGGAGATCCACGGCCTATTAGGTGAAAATGGCGCAGGTAAGACTACTTTGATGAATATTCTTTATGGCCTTTACCGGCAAGAGGCAGGAGAGATCTATATTGACGGTAATCCCGTACAAATCTGCTCTCCCAAGGAAGCCATCAGTCTTGGCATAGGGATGGTGCACCAGCATTTTATGCTGGTGCACAACCTTACGGTGACGGAAAATGTAATACTGGGACAAGCAAAAAAAGGGCAACTTTTTATTAATAGACAGGAAGCAGCTGCCCAGATCAAGGCGAAGGCTGAAGAATACGGGGTAGAGTTGGATCCTTGGGCAAAAATAGAGGATCTGACGGTAGGGTTGCGGCAGAGAGTGGAAATATTCAAAGCCCTTTTTAGAGGTGCCCGTTTGCTCATTCTTGATGAACCTACTGCAGTATTGACACCGCCTGAGGTAGAGCAATTATTTCAGTTGCTCACCAATTTTGTCCGGCAGGGCAACTCCGTTATTTGTATTACCCATAAGCTACATGAAATCAAGACCATCTGCGATAAGGTAACTATTCTGAGGGGAGGCCGCCTGGTAGGCACCTATGTTACCAATGAAGTAGATGCAGATGAATTAGCAGTGCTGATGGTAGGGGAAAAAGCCGTCACGCCTGTCAAGTCAAGAAAATCCGGCAACAATAAAGTGTTTCTTAAAGTGGAGAATCTTACCACCGAGTTGGATGAAGGGGACAGCCCTCTAAATCAATTGTCCTTGGAAGTATATGAAGGAGAAATCCTTGGTGTTGCAGGGGTAGACGGTAATGGTCAGACCAACTTGGCCCACTGCCTGGCCGGTTTGAAACAACCCAAGGACGGCAAAATGTGGTGGGCGGGCAAGGAAATGAACGGCTTATCCGCTAAAGTCCTTGCGGAACAAGGATTGGCCTATATTCCTGCTGACCGGCATGGTACCGCCACCGCCATGGGCATGTCTTTGGCGGAGAATCTGATTTGCAGGAGGTTTAGTCTCGCTCCTTTTTCCTGTAAGGGTTTTCTCAGTCCCAAAGCTATTGAACATTATGTCCAGGCTAAAATTAAAGATTTCGAAATCAAAACACCTTCCCCCTTAGTTCGCTTGGCAGCTCTCTCCGGAGGCAACCAGCAAAAAGTAGTTCTGGCCCGGGAAATCGACGGGGAACCCAGACTGATTATTGCTCACCAGCCTACCAGAGGATTGGACATCGGCTCCACCAATTATGTTCACCGGGTGCTGATGGAAGCTGCTCAAAAAGGAGCTTCCATTATCCTGCTTTCCACGGAACTGGAGGAATTATTCGCAATTTGTGACCGGATTGCCGTTTTGTACCGTGGTCAAGTAATGGGTATCTTGCCTGCTCAGGAAACTTATTTGCGGGAAGTAGGATTGATGATGGCCGGTCGTGTTGAACCAAAGGGGGTAGATGACCATCACCATTAAAGCTAAAGGACGCAGCCCCATTGTTGACCATAGCTTTACCGTGTTATTGGCACTGGTCTTATCTTTGTTGCTGACCATGCTGTTGATTGTGTTAATTGGTCAAAATCCGCTGATTGCCCTGGCTTCATTATGGGAGGGTGCCTTCGGCAATGCATACAGCATTGGGACTACTTTTAATAAGGCAGTGCCCCTCATCTTAGCCGGGCTTAGTGTGGCGGTTGGAGTAAAAAGTGGTTTTTTCAATATTGGTGCGGAAGGCCAAATCTGCGTGGGTGGTTTGGCAGCCACTTGGGCAGCTCTTACCTTACCGGGCTGGTTGGCTTTGCCGGGAGCCATTGTAGCCGGTGCCTTGGCGGGCGGCGTATGGATGCTGGTGCCGGCTTTCTTGAAAATCAAAAGAGGAGTCAGTGAGGTTATTACAACTCTGTTAATGAATTATGTAGGCCTTTACTTGTTAAGCTATTTCGTTCACGGCCCTTTACGGGAGCCGGCCGCGGCAGGAACCATCAGCCTGCCCCAGTCACCGGCCATTCCCGAGTATGCACGGTTGCCTCTGTTGTTACCGGGAGCAAGCAGGCTTCACGGGGGAATTATTTTGGCTTTGGTTTTAGTGGCAGTAGTATGGCTGATTATGCAGCGCACAACTTGGGGATACCGCCTAAGGATGGTAGGACTGAATCCAAATTGTACCTCCTACCTGGGCTTGAATACCAAAGCCATTATCTTGTCAGGGATGCTTTTAAGCGGTGCCTTGGCCGGTCTGGCGGGAGCTTCGGAAATTTTAGGGGCTCAATATCGCTTGCGAGATGCTTTCCTGCCCAATTACGGCTATGATGCTATAGCAGTGGCCCTTTTGGCCCAATCTAATCCTTTGGCAGTACTTTTCTCAGCTACCTTTTTTGCTTCCCTGCGCAGCGGAGCAGGTATGCTGCAACGAACAGTAGGTTTATCTTCGTCCCTGGTGTTTATCATTCAAGCTATTCCTATTATTTTCATCGCATGTGCCGCGGGGAAAGAGCTGTTGAAATATTTTCTGCCGGCCAAAAAGGGGAAGGTGATCAAGAATGAGCCTACTGCAGATATTTGATCTCAGTTGGGTGGCAGCTACCATTAGGTTGGCGACCCCGATTGCACTTGCCGCACAGGGAGAAACTCTTTCTGAGCGAGCGGGAGTTTTGAATATCGGCTTAGAAGGTGTTATGCTCAACAGTGCCTTTGCCGGTGTTGTCGGTGCTTATTACTCGGGCAGTCCCTGGGTAGGCCTGCTGCTGGGTATGTTGGTAGGTGCCCTGACGGCTTTAATTTTGGCAGTTGCATCAATTACCTTTCGTGCCAATCAGATTGTAATTGGCGCTGCCATCAACATTCTGGCTATGGGAATAACGGGAGTCCTTTTTCGGGCTATTTTCGGTTTAGAGCAACAGGTTACGGTAATGAGTTTTAAACCCTATCCCATACCTGTTTTATCCCAAATACCCGTGCTGGGACCGGTGTTATTTCAGCAGAATGTATTAGTCTATCTGGGCTATGTTCTGGTGCCTTTGTTGACGATAGTCCTATTCAGAACCCATTGGGGATTGGCCATCAGAGCAGTGGGGGATGAACCCCAGGCAGTTGACACGGCAGGGATTAGTGTAATCAAAATACGCTACCTGGCCGTATTAATAGGAGGCGCTTTAGGAGGACTTGGCGGTGTCAGCCTTTCCCTGGGGCAATTGAATTTGTTTGCCGAGGGTATGATCAGCGGGAGAGGTTTTATGGCCCTGGCAGCAGTCATTTTCGGACGCTGGCATCCTGTGGGGGGAGTTTTGGCGGCACTGTTTTTCGGAGGAGCAGATGCTTTGCAGCTGCGGATGCAAGTGCTTGGTTGGCAGGTGCCTTATGAATTCATGTTGATGTTGCCCTATGTGCTTACCTTACTAACCCTGGCGGTTTTTGCCGGACGGGCGTCACAACCTAAAGCCCTAGGAGAAAATTATGCCAGGGAAGTACGCTGATTTTACCAAAAGAGCCACGCGGTATTGCGTAGGCTCTTTTTCCCGTGGCCCCGCTCTTGTCAACCGGTGCAAGTCTGGCCTATAATAAAATCAAACGCATGGTTTACTAACTGTTAACGGGAGAATAATGATGAATTTATTGATGACCATTCAACAATTGTTTAATTTCACGGATTTTATCACAGGATTGGTCTTTTTTATTATGGGTTTCATCATCCTGTTACAGTACCTGCAATATAAACATTTAAGCGACCTTAAGATAGTCAAAAAAATCTGGATATTGGCTCTATTTGGTCTATTTCAGGGTTTGGGCCAATGGGTAGCAGCTTTGATGCCCATCAGTCTGGCCCCTCATGTACCTACTTACTTAAGCTTTTGGTTCAATCTGTGGCAAGTTATCCTCAATACTGTATCTTACTGTTGCTTGTACTGGTTTGCCGTGGAAGTAATGTCTCTGGTGTTGAAGAAGAATGGTTATTTAAAGTTCAGCGCAATTCTTCTTACCTTTATCTGGCTGCTAATTTTCTTGTTAACTCATTCTTTAAACTGGATCCTTTGGCTAAATACCGGCTTGACCTGGTCTCGTTTTCTCCTGGCACTTCCGGGATCCATTCTGGCGGCCTTGGCTCTAAATATGGAGGCCAAAGAATTTAGCAGTGTGGGTATGCCCAACATAGTCAATAATCTCTATGGCGCCATCGCCAGTTTTTGTTTATATGCCATATCCTGCGGTCTCAATCCGCCCAAAGCACCTCTGTTGACCTTTTTTTCCGGTTACTGGTATGCTGCCGGGGCAGATATTCTGCGTACCGTTGCGGGATTGGGTATGGCTGTTTTTTTGATCCGGGTCATGGAGATTTTTAATATCGAAAATAACAAGAAACTTGCTGCCGCCCAGCATCGTGAAGCAGTTTTACAGGAACGCCTTCGCATCGGACGGGACCTTCACGACGGAGTTATTCAATCTCTTTATGCTATTGGCCTAAGCTTGGAGGTGGCCAGTAACAATCTTGACATTTCCTTGCCCAAAAGCAAACAAATACTGGACAACGTTATGGATAATTTGGATGCAACTATCCGGGACATTAGACATTATATCTTGGATTTGACTCTTCCCGAGGGTCAGGCTGCCAAATGGCCCGAAAATGTTCGTGCCCTGGTGGAAGCTTTTGCTGATACCGGCATTGATATTCAGTTGTCTTACCGGGTGGCAGGTAACACTCTCAACCTTGATGCACATACTGCACAGGAATTACAGTATGTGATTAAGGAGGCTCTCTCTAATGCGGCCCGGCACGCCCAGGCTACCCGGGTACAGGTAAATATCAGCAAGAAAGGAGATAATTTGGATATAGCTGTTATAGACAACGGAGTTGGCTTCGAAATAGAGGAATTAGGTGATGACTTGCTATCAGGCAATGGCCTTAGAAACATGCAAGAGAGGGTAGAGAACTTAGGAGGGGAATTCGCTATTGTCAGTAAAATAGCTCAGGGCACGGAGGTTTTAATTAAACTGCCCCTGAAGTGATTAGGCAAAAAGAAGGTGGTTACGTGTCAGACAGGATCTCTATTTTAATAGTGGATGACCATGAAGTAGTTCGTTTAGGCTTAAAAGCCTTGTTCGACAGTTACGAACACCTGGAAGTAGTAGGGGAAGCCGCCAATGCTTCGGATGCGATAGAAAAGGCTTTAAGCCTGAAGCCGGATGTGGTGATTATGGATGTGCGGATGCCGGATATTTCCGGTATTGAAGCTTGCCGGGAAATCCGCAGCCAAGATCGGGATATCAAGGTGATTATGCTTACTTCCTACGCTGATGATGAGGCAGTCATGGCTTCTTTGATGGCCGGTGCAGAGGGATATGTGTTAAAAAAGATCTGGAGCGGAGATTTAATTAAGGCTATTGAGACGGTATACCGGGGCGGAAAGTTATTGGATGAGAAACAGGTAGAACAGTTGAAAAAGCAATTAAACCAAACTGATCCTCCGGAATTGAAAGAATTAACGGAACAAGAAAAAAAAGTTTTGGCTCTTATTGCGGAAGCCAAAACTAATAAGGAAATTGCCCAGTGTTTATACATCAGTGAAAAAACGGTGCGTAACTACGTAAGTAGTATTTTCCGAAAACTTAATTTGACTAATCGTTCCCAAGCTGCTGTGTTAGCACAGCGTCTCAATTTTAAACGAGATTAAAATTCCTGTACAATCCCCATGACAGTCAGGACACATAGAGCAACGGAAGTAACGGTCCCCATACTTAAGGCAGTATAAGACAGCAACCTGGCTCCTAAACGATCCGACAGCAAAGCGGTAAAAGTCATTGCCAAAGCCGACACCACTAAATACATGCTAACCCCTCCTTGTAGTTAATTCTTAAGTTAGGAGAGGGGAAAACAAAATCCATTCCGCAGGATGGGAATGGATTTCGTTTTTCTAGCTGAAGAATAACAAACCGCAGGTTAGGCCGCATACCATTGCAAAACAGAGCGAAGATAATAACCCCATCCCTAGAAAGCCAGAAACCCTCAACCCCAAGCCTTCTGCAGAAACTGCAGAACCGAACATGAGCAGTAATACGTCCACTGCTCTCCACCTCCTTCGGTCTCTCCGGACTCTAGATTGTAGAATAACGGCCTCTGACTCTACCTTGGGGTTTGGCTGAAGCTCAACCTCTAGGGTAGGACTATGGGCTCCTTCTTAGTTACTAACAATATAACAAAATTATTGCAAAATAGTAACATGACAAATGTCCTATTTATTGAATTGTGAGAAAAATATCAAGAGAAAAACAATATTCTTGCAAAGATATTACAAAATAATAACCAAGACAGGGATATTTATTACATAAAAATTGAGTAACTTTAATTTGTAGGGTACAACAAAAAGAATTCAAATAAAATTATTGCAGATTTATTTCAAAAAACTATCATGCATTACGAATAAAAAAGGGTTCCCCAAGTTTTCAATACATTCAAAATGCACATTAGACCGGATTTTCATCCTCCGGCCCGCTTCCTCTGAAGCCCACGATTAACACCGATCGGGAAAATGTAGTTTGTTATCAAGCTATAATGCATCCTCGATCATATTATTTCCTTTTGACAAATACGCCACTACTGGCTATAATAACCTTACGAACATGTGTTCGGGGGTGTTTTATGTTTGCTTTTATCATTCTGGATAATGATGCTATTTTAGATCATTATCAGGCCCATGGATTGGAGAAAAGTTTAAAGCTTTTTTATAACAGGTTTACTCCTGATTTTGAAGCATACGGCCCCGGTGAGTTTTTTTTGGATCTGGGCAAAGAAACGGCGGCTAGGCAGATAATTTATCAAATATGGGAGGAGCTGGTTCCCGTTTACGGCCGGAAAGCGGTAATCGGTTTGGGTCCCTCAAAACTCTTGTGCCGTGCCATTGCTCTCTTAGATTTGAAAGACCTCCGGTTTTTAAATCTGATAGTAGAAGAGAGGCCTCAGGGCCTGTTAATCATATTACCGGTTGAATGGGAAACAAAAGTCAGACCCCGGCTTCCCTTAGAAGTTCTTTGGCCTTTGGATTTAAAGATTCGCCGGCAATTACTCAAACTGGGCTTTAAAACTTGGGGTGAGATTGAGGCCATATCGCCGGAGCAGTTGAAAGTACAGCTGGGAAATGATGCTTATTTGACCTGGGAACTTGCCAAAGGGCAATTTTCCGGTAGTCTTCAAAGGCCTGAAGAGGGGATCCGGGTCAATATTGTCTGGGAAGAAGGAATGTCCAATTTAGGTCCTGCTTTGGATCAAGGAGCTAAACAATTGGCGATGACTTTAGAGGCCCAATGGTTGGGTTGCCGGGAGCTGACCCTTGAGGGCACAACCGGGGCCGGACGGCTTTTTTGGCGAAAACGCCTGTTTCTGAAACCCTGCAGCAGTGCCGGTGTGCTGCAAGGAGAAACCCGCCGTCTATGGCATAAATTGAAATTGAAAGATGACCCCGGGGAATTACTGCTTAAAGCCGAAGGCTTGGAGCCCATGTCCATGAGGCAACTCAGTTTGTTCAACGAGTCAGATATCCCCGCTAAAGAGGAGCAACTGCAACGCCTGTTAAACAGGCTCCGCAAAGATTATCCCGCGTCTGTTTTAGACCGGGCAGTCCGGTGGAACCGGAGCCGTAGGGAACAGATGTTGGCTTTTTATGATCCCTGGCGGTTTTAGTAGCCGGTCATCAGTTATCCAGTCCGGCGACTGATGACCGGTGACCGATATTGACATGGGAGAGTTAAAGAATGGGTAGAGTTCTGGATCGTCCCGTTAATGTTCGCCTGGAACAAGGACAGCCGGTGGGTTTTTCCTGGCAAGGAGTCTTTTATCAGGTAGCCAAAATTTTAGATTGCTGGAAAGATGCAGGCTGCTGGTGGGAAGGAGAAAGTACCAAGCTTTTTTACCGGGTGGCGGTCTCCGACGGTGGTCTGTTTGAGCTTTACCGGGATACCCGGAAGGATACCTGGTTTATGTACAAAATATACGATTAACAGTATGGTGATTAGGATGAGTTTTGTTCATTTACATGTTCACTCTCCTTTTTCTTTTTTGGACGGAGCAGGGCGGTTAGAAGATTTAATCGGAAAAACGGCAGCCGCCGGCATGCCTGCCCTGGCTTTAACGGATCATGATAATGTAGCCGGGGCTGTTTTTTTTCATGAACTCTGTCTGAAAGCAGGGATTCAGCCCATCATCGGGGCGGAAGTGACTTTGGAGCAAGGGTATCATCTGATTTTGCTGGCCCAAAATGCCGAGGGTTACGCTAATCTCTGCCGGCTGTTGACCCGTGCCCACCTGGATCATCCCCGGGGAGAACCCAGAACGTCTATGGCACGATTGAGGGAGTACCGGCAGCATTTAATCGCCTTATCCGGTTGCCGTAAAGGAGAAATTCCCTCTTTACTGTTGCAAAAACAGTTTCAGAAAGCATTTTTGAAAGCAAAAGAATACCGGGCCATATTCGGTTCCAACTTCTATTTGGAGCTGGAGCAGACCTGGCTTCCCGGTGCTGTCTCTTTAAACCGGTATTTGGCTCAGTTATCGGAGGCCACGGGAGTTCCTTTGATTGTTACTAATAATGTTCATTATACGGAGCCGGAACAATTTCCCGTTCACGATCTGCTGACTTGTGTCAGAACTTTAACCCGGTTGACTGACGTTCATCCCCAGCGTCCTTTAAATCAGGAGAATTACTTAAAGACCCCGGCGGAAATGAAAGCTCTATTTCCCGATTACCCGGAGGCGGTTAACAATACCATGGCTGTTGCGGAAAAATGTAGCCCGGTCCTGGAACTGAACGCCAGGCATTACCCGGAATTTAAACCTCCCAATGGGGAGCCGGCTCAAAGCTTTTTGCGCCGGTTAGTCTATGAAGGGGCAAGTCGCCGCTACGGTTCCCTTAATAAACGAGTACGGGAGAGGCTGGAAGATGAACTGTCAGTAATCAATGACTTGGGCTATGCAGACTATTTCTTGTTAGTTTGGGATGTCACCGGATTTGCCCGGAACAAGGGTATCCGCTATGCCGGTCGGGGCTCGGCGGCAGATTCTTTGGTAAGCTATTGCTTGTATCTTACGGAAGTAGATTCATTGAAGAGGGGATTGCTGTTTGAAAGGTTTATGAGCCGGGAACGAGGGGAAAAACCCGATATCGATATTGATTTTGATGCTCGCTATCGGGATCAGGTGGCCGGCTATGTTTACCGGAAGTACGGTGACGAGCATGTGGCTTCCGTAGGCACTTATAATACCTTTAGAGCTCGTTCGGCAGTGCGGGATTTAGGCAAAGCCATGGGGTTTTCTTTAGAGGAATGCGATCGGATTGCCAAGCTCTTTCCTCATGCCCACGCCGATGCCATTCCCGCACTGTTGGAGCGATTGCCGGAACTGAGGAAAAGTGACCTGAAGGAAGAGAAATACCGGCAGCTTTTTGATTTCTGTACTCAAGTAGCCGGTCTACCCCGGTTTATGGGTACTCACCTGGGAGGACTGGTGATCAGCCGTCATCCCTTGACCGCTATTACTCCTTTGCAGCAGGCTGCCAAAGGAGTAGTAGTGACTCAGTTTGATAAAGAGGCGGTGGAATTACTGGGACTGGTAAAATTAGATCTCCTTTCCTTGCGGATGATGTCAGCTTTAGATGACACGATCCGGATTATCAGCAGGGAAAAAGCGGGTTTCCGGGAGGAACGGATACCCGAGGAAGACCGGGATACTTTCCAAATGGTGAACCGGGGGGATACTATCGGTGTTTTCCAATTGGAAAGTCCCGCCCAGCGGGCACTACAGAAGCGGCTGGGAGCGTCCCGGCAGGAAGATTTAGTGGCCAGCCTGGCCTTGATCCGACCCGGTCCTATTAAAGGGAATATGGTGGAGCCTTTTATTAAAAGGAAGCAGGGCCTGGAGGAGGTTACCTACCTGCATCCCAAACTGGAGCCGATTCTCAAAAAGACCCGGGGAGTAGTTCTGTTCCAGGAGCAGGTGATTGAAATTGCCATGGCAGTAGCCGGTTTCACTCCCGGTGAGGCAGACAGGCTGCGGCGGGTGATGAGCCATTCCCGTTCCCGGCAGGAAATGGAGGAGTTAGGTCGTTTTTTTGTAGCCAAGGCCCAGGAGCAAGGTGTGGCAAAATCAGTGGCAGAAGAGATTTTCAGTTACATCATGGGTTACGCCAGCTACGGTTTCTGTGAAGCCCATGCGGCAGCTTTTGCCGCCACCTCCTATAAATCCGCTTACCTGGCTTGTCACTACCCGGCTTATTACTTTGCCTCCCTGCTAAGTCACCAGCCTATGGGTTATTACGATGCCGATACTCTTTGCGTGGAGGCCCGCCGCCGGGGGATTAAAATCCTGCCGCCCCACATCAACAAAAGCGGCCGGGATTTTGTGGTGGAAAATGGTGACATTCGTGTTTCCTTGGCCCAGGTGAAAGGAATGAGCAAAGAAATTTTAGCACGGATTTTAAAAAACCGGCCTTACGGTTCCATTGCCGGTTTTCAACAAAAAGTAAAGGCCCCCGGTCATATCCTGGAGAACTTAATTTTTAGCGGTGCTTTCGACGAACTCCATCCCAACCGGAAGGAACTGTTGTGGCAGGTTCCTCTCCTGGAGAAAGGACTGCCAAAAGGGTTTTTCCCGGATATAAGAGAAAAAATAACGGATGATTTCACCATGATGGAAAAATACATGCAGGAAAAGGAGGCGCTGGGAATCTATGTCCGGGGTCATCCCATGGCCCTATTCCGGCAGCGATTACAGCGGGCAGGGTTTTATGACAGCAAGAGCATTGACAAGCTGCCGGACGGAGCACCGGTAAAAGCGGCGGGAATTTTGATTCGCCCTCACCGTCCTCCTACCAGAAGCGGCAAAACCATTGTTTTCTTCTCCTTGGAAGATGAATACGGTTTAATCGATGTAACGGTATTTGAAGAAGTCTACCAGCGTTACGGACAGGAGATTTTCGGAGGCGGAGGGGGCGTGGCGGCGGTAACAGGTACCATTCAAACCCGGGGAACAGGACAAAACCTGATTGCAGAAAAGATTATGAGAATGTGACTTGGTTAACATTATTTTTTGGTGGGATAGGCTACACTAGTCTTGAAAGTAATACCAAAGGAGATGTTGAACATGGTTATAAGAAAAATCGTTAAAATTGATGAGGAACTTTGTAATGGCTGCGGTAACTGCGTCAGCCCCTGTGCGGAAGGTGCTATTGAAATTGTCAACGGCAAAGCCAGGTTGATTAGGGAAGAACTTTGTGACGGGGCCGGTTTCTGCCTGGGTGTTTGTCCTACCGGGGCATTAACGGTGGAGGAACGACAAGCCGAAGCGTTTAACGAAAAAGCTGTCGAGGAGCACATTGCTCAGCAAGAAACTCAGGAGATTACCCTTAATTGCTCCCGTTGCCAGCGGAACGAATACGATGCAGCCTTGTTTGCAGTCCGTATCAAAGGGGACAGCGTGTGGGTCTGCGCCAAATGCTTACCCGGCTTAATTCACGGGTAGAAGAGTCTGAGGTAATGCCTCAGGCTTTTTTTGTTAATAATATTGCAGGGATTTTTTCTTTTTTCAACGAATAGTCATCTAAATACGGTATAATAAAGTAATTACGTCAGATATTCAGACTAGGAGGTATCAAAGATGTGTGAATCCAATGCCTATCTGCTGAAGGACGGACAGGAAGAACTATTATTGGAAAGCGTGGACAAACTGATACCTGACGGAGACACTATCACTTTAGAAAATATTTTTGGCCAAAGGAAAATAGTTAAGGCCCGGATTAAAGAAATGGCTTTGGTGGATCACCGGATTGTGTTGGAACAGCTATGATTATTGATGAATACGCTACAGTAAATGAAAGCATAACAGTACGGCGGGTTATTGAACGTTCTCGCTTTCTGGCCCATGTGCAGGAGGTGGAGAACGAAGAACAAGCCCGCCAATTTATTAATCAAATTAAAGAGGAACATCGCCAAGCCACTCATAACTGTTCAGCCTATTCCATTGGGCTACCTCCGGAACCCATCCATTTTTGCGATGATGACGGGGAACCGGGGGGCAGTGCGGGCAAACCTATTTTGGGAGCTATTCTGAAACAAGAGCTGACTAATGTAGCAGTGGTAGTGACTCGATATTTCGGAGGCAAGAAGCTGGGTATTCGAGGCTTGATTGACGCCTATGGGGGGGTAGCAGAAGAAGCACTGGAGGAAGCGGGCAGAAAAATAAAAATACTGGAAACGGAAATACCCCTTCGCTGTACCTACGATCAAGTCAACCGTGTCATGTATCTGGTAGATAAATATCAAGCGGGGATTGTGGAAAGCCATTATGCTGAACAGGTAGATCTGGTTCTGACCATCAGAAACAGTCTGGTTGGAGAGTTAAAAAAGGAATTGGAACCTTACGTTCAGTTAAAAGGATAAGGGAAATTTTGGTGGGAGGTGACAGAGGAAGGAGGGAATTGCATTGGCCGGTCAAGACCATGTACAAGTAGAAGGTAGAACCGTCGAAGAAGCCATAGCAGTAGCAGAAAAACAACTGGGTCGAAATCGGGACGAGTTGGAGATTCAGGTAATCCAGCAGCCTAAAAAAGGGTTGTTTGGTTTACGTGAACAAAAGGCAGTCATTTCCGCTTCTATCAAAGTCACCCAAACAGAGTCG
This sequence comes from Clostridia bacterium, assembly GCA_012520135.1. Taxonomy (GTDB): domain Bacteria; phylum Bacillota; class DULZ01; order DULZ01; family DULZ01; genus JAAZDD01. The sequence goes on along the minus strand of JAAYOX010000045.1, from coordinate 674 downwards.
ACTGATGAAAATCAGGATAAGGAAGCTGTATACCAAGACGGGAGAGTTCAGGTCACAGAAGGACAAGTAACAGTTATTGATCCTGCTCCTGATGGGCTGGCACCTACTATAGCGCCGGGTAAATACGTACAAATTTTTGTTAACGGTGAAATAATTGAAAAAGCGACGGAAGTCAGTTCCAAGGATGACATTATCGTCTTGGCGGAGCAGGTAGAACCGGTTTGGGAACCACAACTTCGGGTCAGCCAAGATCGCCTGCAGGCTTTTTTGGCTATTAAACGGACTAGAGGAATGATTTATGAGGTCCAGGATATGGCTCCCCAGCGGGAATTGTTGGTCGGGGCTAAATTAGTTGAGGAAGTGGAGCCGGAAATAAGCCTGGAAGAACTTAAAAATTACCTTCAGGAAAATAATATTGTTTACGGTATTATTGAGGATAATCTCAGCCGGTTGATTGAAAGCAAAGAGGAACAGGAACTGCTGATTGCCCAGGGAGATCCGGGCGAGCCTGCTCAAGATGCTTACATTCTTCATCTCTACCTGGAAGAAGAGGAGGAAATCCAGGAGGATGATGAAGAAGCAGTGATGGAACGGGTGGCTCGCCATGCAGTCGTCAGCGTTGAACCGGGACAGTTGATCGCAGAAGTAGTACCTCCCAAACCCGGTCGTCCCGG
>JAAYOX010000389.1 GCA_012520135.1 Clostridia bacterium | reverse complement strand
ATAGCTTATATTAATCACGATATTGACGATGCCATGCGGGGCGGTGTGATAACCCAGGAGGATTTGCCACAGGATTGCCTGGCGGTTTTGGGAGCCAAACACCGGGACCGGATTAACACTATGGTACGGGATTTAATCATTAACAGCAAGGACAGTGATACCATTAGTATGAGTGAAGAAATACAGCAGGCCACAGATGAATTGCGGTCTTTCCTTTTCGCCAGGGTTTATATTGGCTCTTCCGCCAAGAGAGAAGAACAGAAGGCCAAAAGAATGTTGCAGGATTTATACTGGTTCTATCTTGATAAAGAGCATGTCTTTCAGGCAGAAGTGGGCTTCAGGGAAGGGGAAAGCCTGGAACGACAGGTATGTGATTATGTGGCCGGGATGACGGATCGTTACGCAGTAGCACAGTACGTAAAGCATTTCGTGCCCCTGGGGTTCAAAAACTGATAGGAGTGAATTTGTTGCCCAAAATATTTGGAATCTCAGACTTGCATTTGCCGGGGTCCACCGGCAAAACCATGGATCCTTTTGGCCCTCAGTGGGTCGATCACGGGCAAAAGATTGCTGTCAACTGGCACAAAATGATTTCAGAGGAAGATATCGTAGTCATTCCCGGAGATATTTCCTGGGCCATGAAACTGGAGCAAGCGCAAGCCGATTTGGATTTAATCGGGTCCTGGCCTGGCACCAAAGTCTTGGTTCGGGGTAATCATGACTACTGGTGGCAGGGCATCGGCAAGTTGCGTAAAATCCTTCCCCCCACCGTGCATGCTATTCATAACGACAGCATCCATCTTCAGGGGATTAATATTTGCGGTACCAGGGGATGGAAAGTCCCCGGCGATGAGGGTTTTACCCAGGAAGATGAAAAGATATACCTGCGGGAATTGCAAAGATTGGAATTGTCTTTGGAGACGATCAAAACCCCGGGGGAAATTATGGTACTGCTTCATTATCCCCCCTTTGGCGAAAACAAGGAACCTTCCGGGTTTGTATCTTTAATGAAGGAATATAATGTTTCTAAATGCGTATACGGACACCTTCATGGATCCCCGGAGCGGGGAGTTACCGGCGTGGTAGACGGTATTTCCTATTATTTGGTGGCCTGTGATCAAATAGGGTTTGCACCTTTATTGATTGAAAACATAAAATGAGGGTAACCCCTCTTCGCTAGTCAGGCTATTCAGGTATTGACTAGTTACCTGACAGGGAGTACCCTCATAAACTATTATGACCTAAAATGCTTTCTTTATGCTTTATCAATAAAAAAACGCCATGGAAAATGTGTCTTAGACTGTTGACAAAGTGTTATCTTCGTTATATTGCAAAAAGCCGGTAATGTTTGCTTCGCTACGGCGAAGCCACAACAAAGTTACCGGCAGCAAGCTGCCGGCGGCTGAGGGCACAATGCCCGCTTCGCAAATCAATACCGTCCTTTCTCTATTAGGCGGCAAGTTGAGTCAAAAAAAAGACACTCTGAAAAGAGTGCCTTAAGAGGAGTAAGAAAGATTCAAAAGGAATGAAGCTTGTTCATTCACCACGGTTATTATAGCACAAAGTATATACTTTTTAACCAGGTAAGTATTGCTATTAGCTTGTAGGTTTTTTGGGCTTAAGCATTGGTTTTACCATTAACGGAAAAATAAGGCCCTTGTATAAAGCGTAAATACTGGTGCCCAGGATTAGAATCAACAAGAATAGGGCTGTGATTGTGGTCAACCAATACACCTCCTACCTCAAAGTTTTTCCTATAAACAGGTTTTTCATTCGAAAAAAGTATAACTGAAGGCAGGAGTTAGCAAAAATATAGAGAAAAGAGGAACATTAGTGCGAATCCTAGTGGACGCTGATGCCTGTCCTCAGACGGTCATGGATATCGTTTGGAAAACAGCAGATGAACGAAAAGCGGAAGTTCTGTTTGTAACCAGTCTTGCCCATGTCCGGAGAGATGAGCGTTGGCAAGACTTTCAGTTTCTTATTGTGGACCAGTCACCTGAGGCGGTGGATCTGGCTATTGCCAACCGGGTGCAAACCGGGGATTTGGTTATTACTCAGGATTACGGATTGGCCGCCTTAGCTTTGGGACGGGGTGCTTTGGCCTTGTCACCTTCGGGTCTGATCTATAATAACGATAATATTGGCTCTTTGTTAAGTTGGCGTCATATAAGCGCTGTGGAAAGGCGGAAAGGTTTCCGGGTTAGGGGACACGCCACAGATCTACACCAACAGGAATTACTCCGTTTTAAGGATGCTTTAAAGAAAGTTTTATCCGACTAACAATTATCCAACATGTCCTATACATTTAGCAGGAAAAAAGGCCTCTTACAGCGAATCCTTACCAAAAGACCGAGGTGGTTGGGGTGACTGGACTTTTTCGCGAAGAAATCATCGAGGAGATACGAGGACGGGTAGATATTGTTGATTATGTCGGTGAATATGTTAACTTGCGAAAACAGGGAAATAGCTTTGTAGGCAATTGTCCATTTCATGCTGACAAAACACCTTCTTTTCATGTTACGCCGGAAAACGGTCTTTTTTATTGCTTTGGCTGCGGTGTAGGTGGGGATATATTCTCCTTTGCCATGAAAATAGAAAATTTGGATTTTCCCCAAGCCGTAGAAAAGCTGGCCCAGCGAGCCGGGGTGAACCTGGTGCGGCAGGCTGTCAGCCGGCAGCAACAAGAACACTTAGATAGGTTAAACCGGATCAGGGAAATCAACAGGGAAGCGGCTTTGTATTTTTTTGCTAACCTGAGAGCCGGGGAAGGAAAAGCCGCCCGTGCCTACCTTCAATCCAGAGGTGTTAATAAGGAAAGCCAAAGAGTTTTTGCCCTGGGATTTGCCCCCGGTGGCAGTAATTTGTTGCAGTTACATTTAGGTCAGAAAGGCATCCAACAAGAGGAAATGTTGGCAGCAGGCCTGGTGATCAAAAGAGATGACGGTCGGGTAATCGATCGTTTCCGGGACCGGCTGATGTTTCCTATTACTGATGTTCGGGGCCGGGTGGTAGGCTTCGGTGGCCGGCTGTTAGGGCCGGGAGAACCCAAATACCTGAATACTCCCGAAACCCAGGTATTTCATAAAAAAAGTTTACTTTACGGTCTGCATCTGGCATTGCCTGCCATCAGGCAGGAGAAAACAGTTATCCTGGTAGAGGGCTATTTGGATGTGATCGCACTCCATCAACACCAGCTCACTAATGCAGTAGCTTCCTTGGGAACAGCTTTCACACCGGAACACGGCCGCCTGATCAAACGGTATGCCAGAGAAGTGATTTTGTTGTTTGATAGCGATGAGGCGGGCAGGAAAGCCACTGACAGGGCCATTGAGATTTTTAGGGAACAGGGGCTGCAGGTCAAAATAGCTGCCTTACCCGGAGCTAAAGATCCTGATGAGTTCCTGCAAATATATGGCAGGAAGGCTTTTTTAAATGCGTTGGCAAAAGCTCTGCCTATTATTCCTTACCGGCTACAGCGGCTTAAAAGTGAAATGTCCCTGGACGAACCGGGCAGTAAGAGTGCTCTGTTAGCTCAATTGTTTCCTGATTTGGCTAAACTCTCTGGCCAGGTAGAACGCCAGGAATACGTCCGGTTGTTGGCTCAAGAGTTGAATTTGCCGGAAAAGGCGATTTGGGACGATTTTAGAAGAAATCAAGGGGAACAAAGGCGAAAATATCCTTTATTGAGGGATAAAAGTCCTGAAATAAGGAATAATACCATTGGAAATAAAAATGTCAATTCTTTCCGTAACCCATACCTAATTGCCCAGGAGAATATGATTAAACTGCTGCTGAAGGAACCCAAGCTGGTTTTTCAGGTGGAGCAAAGGCTGGGTAGTGATGTATTTGCCGATAAAAGATGCCAAGAAGTGTTTTTTTTGATTAAAACATTACTGGAAAGCCGGACCGGGGAACCCGTGACCATAGCTGATTTAGTTAATCACGCCCCGGAATCCGTAAAAAATTTTATTGCCAAATTGTCTTCGCTGGATAGCCTGCCACTGGGTGAACGTCAGATTGAAGATACCATAACAAGCTTACAGTTACGGTATTTAGAAGAACAAGTGGAACAGAAGCAGCAACAGATTAAAGAAGCCGAAGCGGCAAAGGATTCTTCTGGTAGGCAAAACCTGTTGCAGGAAATTATCAATTTACAGCGAAAGATTCAATCATTAAAATAGTTATTTTAGGTTTTATCCTTGAGGATAAACTAGGAAGGGGGGACGACGATGCAGGACGAGGGACGAAAAGTGGAAAGTGTTAAAGAACTGATGAAGAAAGGTAAAGACCGCGGCGCACTCACTTATCAGGAGATCGCGGATCATTTGCAGGGTATAGAGTTAACAGCGGAACAAATTGATGAGATCTATGAGCAATTGGGCAATATGGGCATCGATGTACTGCCCAATGGTGCTGATATACAGAAAATGGAGGAAGAAGAGGTTCAGAAGGAAGAAGAAATCGATCTTTCTGTACCTGAAGGTATAGGCATCGATGACCCCGTACGTATGTACCTCAAGGAAATCGGCAGGGTACCGCTTTTAACTGCGGATGAAGAGATAGAGTTGGCCCAGCGAATGGAACAGGGGGATGAGGATGCCAAAAGGCTTTTGGCAGAGGCAAACTTAAGATTGGTAGTCAGCATCGCCAAAAGGTATGTAGGCCGGGGGATGTTATTCCTGGATTTAATTCAGGAGGGAAACTTAGGTCTCATAAAGGCGGTAGAAAAATTCGATTACCGTAAAGGTTTTAAATTCAGCACTTATGCTACTTGGTGGATTAGGCAAGCTATTACCCGTGCCATCGCTGATCAAGCCCGTACCATTAGAATTCCCGTTCATATGGTTGAGACCATCAACAAGCTGATCCGGGTCCAGCGGCAGCTGCTGCAGGAACTGGGGCGGGAACCTCTCCCGGAGGAGATTGCCCAGCAGATGGATATTCCCGTAGAACGGGTCCGGGAAATTATGAAGATTGCTCAGGAACCTGTTTCTTTGGAAACTCCCATTGGGGAAGAAGAAGACAGCCATTTGGGTGATTTTATAGAAGACGAGGATGCTTTAGCACCGGCAGAGGCCGCTTCTTTTATGCTTTTAAAGGAGCAGTTGGAAGAAGTATTGGAAACTCTCACGGCCAGGGAGGAAAAAGTATTGCGACTGCGTTTTGGTCTTGATGACGGGCGCTCTCGTACTCTTGAGGAAGTAGGTCAGGAATTCGGTGTTACCAGGGAGCGGATTAGGCAGATTGAGGCCAAGGCATTAAGGAAGCTCAGGCATCCTAGCCGCAGTAAAAAGCTCAAAGATTACCTCGAATAATTTTCTTGAAAAATACTTGACCACAAGAAATTCATCGGCTATAATAGCATATGTGAGTGACGTTCCTCGGTAGCTCAAAGGTGGAGCATCCGGCTGTTAACCGGAGGGTTGTAGGTTCGAATCCTACCCGGGGAGCCATTTTTCAAGAACTTTAATGACTAGTGACCTTTTGGAACTAGTCATTTTTAACTCAGGTAGAACGGGCCTATAGCTCAGCGGTAGAGCCGCCGGCTCATAACCGGCTGGTCCCTGGTTCGAACCCAGGTGGGCCCACCATTTTGTGGCCCGTTGGTCAAGCGGTCTAAGACATCGGCCTTTCACGCCGGTAACAGGGGTTCGATTCCCCTACGGGTCACCATGGGCGATTAGCTCAGTTGGGAGAGCGCCTGCCTTACAAGCAGGATGTCGGCAGTTCGAGCCTGTCATCGCCCACCACCAGCATTATCAACCACCGTTTGGTGGTTTTTTTGTTTTAAGGAATTTTTTCCGGAGAAAAAGGTTTTTTAATGATTAATTGCGAAAAACTAGATCAGGTGATTAGGTTTGCAAAATGACGGTTTGGTAAAACTCACCCCAAGATTAAAAGCTGTTGCCGGTTTGGTGTTGCCTGGTCAGCCCATGGCCGATATTGGCAGTGATCACGGGTATCTTCCTCTGTATTTGGTTTCCAAAGGGATTGTGCCTTCGGCGATTGCCGTGGAGGTGAGGCAAGGTCCTTGGGCTAAAGCGGATCACCAGGTCCGGCTACATGGGCTGGAAAGAAAAATAGAGGTAAGACTGGGGGATGGGTTAAAGCCTTTAAAACCGGGTGAGGTAGCTACCGCTGCATTAGCCGGGATGGGAACCCAGACTATGATTAAAATTTTAACTGAGTCTATGCCCATAGTTAATAGGCTGAAGAGACTTGTTTTACAGCCCATGGCTGAAATCCCTGTACTGAGGGAGTGGCTTTACCGGCATCATTTTCACCTTACTCATGAAGAATTGGTCCGGGAGGGAGACCGTTACTATGTGGTAATGGCCGCCGGCCTGGGACACAAGCCAATGCCTTCAGTAACAGAATTGGAAGTAGGCCCGTTATTAATAGCCAATAGACACCCTTTGCTGGTACCTTATCTGGCAAAGACTATCCGGCAAGATGAACAAGTACTGCTGGAATTAAAAAACATCACTACCGAAAAGGCTGTTCGCCAGCAGCAGCTGTTGGAAAAGCGACTGGAGGAATTGAAAGAGGTGATGACATGGCTGTCTTGTGCCAAACCTTGATGAGGATTGTGGAGGAATTAGCTCCTGTTCGCCTGGCTGAGCAATGGGATAATGTAGGGCTGCTGGTAGGAGATCCCCAAGAACGGGTGAATGGCGTTATAGTGGCGCTGGATTTTAATCATGAGGTGTTGGAGGAAGCTTTGGAGAAGGGAGCCGATTTTATTGTGGTTCACCATCCTCCCATCTTTCATCCTTTAAAGAGACTGACTGCCGGGGGGCCGGAAGGAAAGCTGTTATTACAGGCCATCAGACAAGGGGTACATGTTTATGCCGCTCATACCAATCTGGATAAAGTCACAGGCGGAGTAAGTGATCAATTGGCGGAAGTCCTGGGTTTAACTGCAGTTGAACCATTGTCGTCAACGGTAAGGGAGCCCCATTATAAATTAGTGGTTTTCGTGCCGGAAACCCATGAATACCAGGTAAGAAAAGCCATTGGTGATGCGGGAGCAGGTTTTATCGGGAATTATTCCCACTGTACTTTCCGGGCACCGGGTACCGGTACTTTTTTGCCACAATCGGGAGCTAATCCTTTTTTGGGTCAAGTGGGGGAGATGGAGGAAGCGGCGGAATTCCGGTTGGAGACTATTGTCCCTAAAAGGCTATTGTCTGCCGTGATTGATGCTATGCTGAAGGCCCACCCTTATGAGGAAGTGGCTTATGATGTATATCCTTT
>JAAYOX010000388.1 GCA_012520135.1 Clostridia bacterium | reverse complement strand
TAAACCACTATCAATCATCCGGCGTACCGCACTACTGGATTTTAGACCCGGAAGGCTGCTTTATCGAGGCCTATGAGCTACGCGACGAACATTATGTATCAATGGTACGATCTGCTAATGGCATTTTTTCTCATCCCGGTTTCCCGGGCCTTTCATTTGATATTGATGAGCTGTTTAGCAAACCGGGGTAGCCATCGAACAACAATGTCGGAGACAGCAGCTTACTTCCCACCCTCCTGCCAAAACCGCAAGATCTCCCGCAATGCCCTCCCCGGTCCTTTTTCTCTTATTTTTCTAAAGGATTCAAATCCATCCATTACTACGCCTTATCAATAGACTGCTCCGCTTCATCTAACTTTTTGTTTCTACTGTATCACATAAAAAAAAGCCTCTGATACTAAAGTATGAGAGGCCGAATTTATCATTGGGGACGGTTCTTCTTTTTGCCTTTTACCTTTTTAATACTTTATTTGTTATATATCCTGTACAGGAACGCCGCCGCCTCTGCCCTTGTGGTATTGCCCAAAGGGTTGATACAGCCACCGCTTCCCACAATCAATCCTTCCTTTACAACGGAGGCTATGCTATCTGTGGCATAGGCTGCGATCAGCGATTTATCGGTAAACCTGTCAAGGTCGGAAGCCGAACCCTGCGCTTCAAGCTTTTTCAGCATTCTTAATGCCTTTTCGGTCAATACCATCATATCTTGCCTTGTGATGTTCTTATTGGGGCAGAATTTATTATCCCCGGTGCCACTTGTGATATATAGCTTCTTGGCTATGCCTATCTCTTTATAGTAATAGGCATCCTCTGTTATATCATCAAAGTTCCCTTCAACCCTGGCATCAACTCCCAGGGTTCTTACCAGGTAATACAGAAAGTCCGCCCTTGTTATATTTGTCTGTGGAGCGTATTCATTTTCCGATATTCCCTTCAATATGCCTTTGGAGGCAAGAACGTCGATGGGCTTCTTAGCCCACAAAGCACTCCCCAGATCGTCAAAGGTTTTGGTTACATATACCACTGCATACCGGCTGAAATGGGTGGTGCTGAAGTTCACGGTTCTGGTTTCGGGCTCATACCTGCTGTTTGGCACCTCCACCACATTGCCTTCCCCGTCGAGATACCATACCGTGATATGCTCCGGGTCGGCAAGCTCCTCCTCTGTGGGCGTATAGGGGATAGATACCGTAACCGGGGCGTCGAGGTTGCTCCAGTTTTCCTGCTCTCCCTCCACGGTCAGGGTAAGCTGTATAATAGGCCTGTCGCCGATAGCTTCCCTTACATGGCCCGGCAGAGAGGATTTATCACCCTCGCCTATGGTGACACCTATATCCCCCGGGCTTTCCAGTCCGGTACCCGTAAGCATATTACCGGGGATGATAATGCTGCCCACATCGGTGGAAAAGGTCAGTATGTCTCCCCCTGAAGAGCTGCAAAGAAAGGTGCCGGGGATTTGCAGGGTGTAGGTATCAACTCCTTTGATAGGAGGAACGGTAATGACAGGGACTTCTTCGCCGCCTAATAAAACTTCCGCCTGCTTACCCAGACTGACCACTGCGCTGCCCGACCGGGTATTCACATCAATCGATATTTCAGTTCCCTTTGCGCTGCCGCCTGTAACTTTGGCACTGTAATCCGGTGTACTCCTTCTACCGCCTCCGCCACTGCCTCCGCCTGAAGGCGCGGACCGGGTAGTAAAGCTGAATATATATTGTTCGCCCATGTTAGCCCCGGCACTCTCACTTTTCACCGCTGCCGCCGGTATGGTTACAGTATAGGCAGTGCTGTAGGAAAGGCTGTTATCAGGGGTGATGGTCAGCACATTACCGCTGATGCTTGTGCCGATGTTTATGTTGTTGTTACCGGCGTCCTTGAGCGTAATTTGACCGTAACCGGTATCTGCATTAACGTTCTCGTTGAAGGTAACGGTGATGGTTGGTGTCAGTGACACGCCGGTTGTGCCGTCATCCGGGCTGGTTGCCGTCACGGTAATTTCCGTAACAGGATTCATCACCACTACCTCGACCACCGATGCACCGTTTACCGTTATACTGCCGTTGGTGATAGCATGAAAACCAATTTTTGTGGCGCTGTAGAGGTAGGTTCCATTACCTAATTCGATAGTCACTACACCATCGGTGTCTGTTGTGAAAGTCTCACTATTGATGGTTATTTCCGCCCCGGCAATAGCGGCGCTGTCACTGTCTTTTACAGTAAAAGTCACCTCATAGGCAGCCGGCGCTGTGGTTGTCTCCGGGAATACTGCCGTCACTACCCCGCAGCTGGTGTCGTTGGTCACTGATGCTGCTCCAGCAACGGTGAAGAAGTTGGCAGCCACGCCCTCAAAGGTGTAGCCTGCTTTGGCGGTTAAGGTGATAGTTGCCGTGTAAACCGTTTCGTACAAAAACTGATCATGAACAGGGTTCCAGTTTACGCTTCCGCTATACTGGTCAGTCTCCGTGATGCTTATCACCGGACTCTGGCCTGCTATTGGAGGGGTTATGCCGGAGATAGCCGCAATATCTACTGTGGCAAGGGCAGGAGTAGTAAACTGAACCTGCTCCCCGTAATATGTTCCCAGTTCATTGATGACATAGGCCTTTACATAGTAAGTAGTCTCTTCCTCCAGGCCGGTAAGTACACTAGTGAACGCCCCCTCTGCCGGAACTTCTCCCTCTTGGGTTTTCGCATCGTCCACGGTGGGATCCTCCCCGGTGCTCCAGCAAACCCCGTGCTGTGTGGGATGGGGATAACCCAAACAGGTTATATTTCCCTGAACATCTGCCTTTGTGGCGGTAATATTATCCGCTCTCACGGTGGCTACGGCAGGCCGCACCTTATGGTCAAAGCCCTCCCAGGCCAGGAAGGGGTAACCGTTATTGTCCGGGTCTGCCGGTGATTCGTCAATACCCCAGATACTATTGAAATCCCAACCGGCATCACAAAAGGTGGCATATGTTTTCATCTCGGCGGTGGTTTTCCCGGTACCGCCGTCACTGTCTGACTGTCCGGAGGCCTGAGTATCCCAGAAGGAGGCAACGGCAGGTGGCTCATTGACTCTTCTTCCCACAAGGCCGCCGATTGTTCCGCTCCCAAAGACGGTACCGATAGAGTAAGAGTATCCGATAGTGCCACTATCTACTCCAACCAACCCCCCACTTCCTTCTGCCCCGTTCTCTGTTACGGAACCGGTAGCATAAGAATAGTAGATATTATTCAGGTGATATCCGACCAACCCGCCCACTTGAATGTCGGACCCGATGCCAACCACGCTGCCGCTGGCCTTAGACTTCTCGATGCGCAAAGCATTTTTCCCCACCAGGCCTCCTCCACAACTGTCGTTGCCGCCACAGGTCACGCTGCCCCCAGCCTGGGATTCGGTGATAACACCATCGTTCAATCCGACCAGTCCGCCCACATTGCTGCTGTCACCTGTTCCTAGCACCTCGCCGCTGGCGTAAGAGCCACTAATCACTGAAAAAAAGGAAGAATATCCTACCAGACCGCCGGTATCGTTCCCGTTGCCGAAATTCATAACGTTACCGGTAGCGTGACAACCGCTAATAATCATTTGTTTAGCGCTATTACTACTAATATTACCTACCAGACCGCCGATATCGTTCAGATCACCGCTACTCGTCACGTTACCGGTAGCCCAGGATTCATCGATTTTACTACTTAAATCGCACACTCCCACCAATCCGCCGGTTTTGTTCCGATCGCCGCTACTCGTCACGTTGCCGGTAGCCCAGGACCCGTTGATTACAGTACTGCTGCCATTATATCCGACCAGACCGCCGGCATCGCTGCTGCCGCCGCTACTCGTCACGTTGCCGGTAGCCCAGGACCCGGTAATCGCAGAACCGCCGATATTATATCCAACCAGGCCGCCAATATTATCGGGACCTTCCACACTTCCCCCGGCGGAGCAGTCTGTGATGGTACCGCTGTTGTTATACCCCACCAGACCGCCAATATTACCAAAGTGGCCTACCACTTCACCTGCAACCAAACATGCGGTAAGCTCGCCGCCGCTGTTATACCCCACCAGGCCGCCAACACAGCCGGCACCGGTAACATCTACAGCCACCAGGTCCACATTCCTGATCTCCGCGCCGCTGCCGGTATAACCGAACAAACCGATGTAGTCCGTCCCAGGCCGATTGATAAAGAGGTTTTCGACAGAATGCCCGTTGCCGTCAAAGGTGCCGGTGAAGGGAGTACCCGACGTGCCGATGGGTTGCCAACCTGCGCCGTCACTCCAGCCATCGCCGTCTTCCGACAGGTAATCGGCAAGGTCAATATCGTTCATCAATATATAATGGTTGTCCAGATACACTGCTTCCGAAACAGTGGCCAACTGTTCTGCAGTTCCAATCAGCCAGGGCTCCTCCTCCGTACCTTCCCCTCCCGCGAACTCGCCTTCTGCCAAGGCAGTGCCGCCTACGAAAACCATCACAGCCAGAAATATAACCATACCTGCAAAAAGTAGCGGGGTTCTATTCTTTTTTCTCATTTTCTTCATCTTCTTCAACCTCCTTTAGTACTGTTTAGTAACTGCATGTTCTCCCACCGTCAGGGGAACGGGAATTTTCCTTTTTGTGCCAGTTGAAACACTTCGCTTACGGATATTTCAATCTTGTTGTCCCACCTGACAAAGTCGCCGTCCGTTACCGCCCGCCTGAAAAAATCTTTGTCGGCAAGCATGCCAAACCGGACGGTATGCAACCTGCTCGAAAAATCCAATATGACGCTGCTGCCGTTTTCAAGCTGCACCTCCAGCCGGTAGGCCTCTTTGGGTATGACACTTTTTATTCTGATCATTATGTTGCGCCTCCGCATAATTATAAAAATCCACTATACCAAAATGATATAGTGGATTCTTTTGACTTGATACTACCCACCGGGTAGTTTTAGAACTTATTTACTCATCAAGTCATCCAAATGCTGCTGCAAAAGCGCCCTGCTGTTGATGGAGAGTTTTGCATAGATGGATTTTAGCGCCATTTTTACCGTATTGGGCGATATAAAAAGCTGCCTTCCTATTTCGATGTTGGTTCTCCCTGCTTCCGCCAAACGGGCTATCTCTATTTCCCTTTGTGTCAGCCTGGGCTTTTCCCCGGTAAAATATTTTTTAATCATCTGCTCTTTGAAGCTCTTGAAGATCTCATACAGCTCCAGAATCCTGTTAATATCCTCCCGGTAGCTGCCTTCTACCGCAATTTCCAAAAGAAGCGGTTCGATATAATCGCAGTTTTCCACAAAAAGCATATACTGCTTATCCGGCATGGCAATTTCCAGGGCCTTTTTCAGACTGGCCAGGGCTTCGTCCTCCCGGAATATTTTTCTGTAAGCCGCCGCCAGGTATATATATGTATAGATGTATCCCAGCAAACTGGAAAAAACGGAGGATACGGAAATAAAATGGTCCGCACTGCCGATAAGCTTTAAGTATTCCCCTTTGATCAAGAGCATCCTGCCGTACATGACATTATAAAACGGGTATGCAGGATATCTCAGCCGGGGGTTGCCCCTGTCGGCTTCCAGCAGTCTTTCGGGTATTTTATCCTCTTGATCAAGATAAGCGTAGATGCAGCCCTCACAGATTTCTACCGTATGGATAAAATTATGTTCCTTTCCACCGGCCATTACCTCGTGCTTATGATTCATGAGCTCCATTACCCTAGTTAAATTGCCCTTCATAAAAGCTATGAGTATCTGAAAGTACTGTGCGCTGAATATAACACTCTCGTCCATACCTGCCTGCGCCTTAAGCAAGGCCTTTTGTGCAGAAATCTCAGCGTTTTCAAAATCCCCCTGATTAAAGTAATTTTCGGCCTCCATGGCGTATTCCGCCCCCGAACCATGTCCCCTTGTAAGGCGGCTGAAATTGGGCATGGCTTCCTTTAAATCCCTTATATGTTCATCAAGCCTGCCGCTTTCTCTGTAATACAGGCTTAATACAGATGGGGAACCAAAAGTAAAATCTATCCCGGTACCATAAACAGACGTGGGCTGATTCAAGTATTGCCAGGCTTTCTGATATCGCGCGGACATTTTTTTCAGGTCGTTAAATTCTGCAAAACCCATTAAAAGTTCAAATTCACCTAAAAGCCTGTTTCGCATATCTATATCCAAGCCTTCATCCGTCTCTATATTGAAACGGAGTTGGCAGCATATTTCATGAAACAGTTCAAGCTCTTTATGAATAAACAGGTACATTGCGTAGACAAGGAGCGCACGGTGATAGCGAGCCTTGACCTCCTTAGGGCATTCGGACATATACTTTTTGAGCAGCTCCATTTCCGAAATGGTGCAATCATTAAATTTATCTTCTTCCAAAGCAAGCAGAATGCCGTCAAAGTCCCCACATTTATAATAATAGCGCCGGGCTGAAGAATAATCACCGTTTGTCATAAACCACTGTGCCGCTTTTCTGTACAGAATTTGCTGATGGCTTACTTCTTTCCCCTCAAGCACTTCTTTCAGAAATTCCGTGAAGATGGTGTGAATATGATAGGTTTTAAGTCTACCGTCATATTTAACAAAAGAATTGCCAACGGTGAGTTCGTCGAGGAACCATGCGGCATTTTCATTTCCCCACATAAATACTGCCTGCTTCAGCGTAAAGCTGTCAAAGATACACAGCATGGCGAGAAACTCTTTTATTTCCTCGTGAAGCGGTTTATATACAGCCTTTTCAATCAGTTTATAGATGCTTTCCGTCGGCGAGTAGCTACCCACGGCTGCATATTCCAGCATGATTAAGTATAGAGCGCTGATCCACCCCTCAGTGTCCTCATACAGCTGCTGTGCCTCACTGTTGCTTAGGATTATCCCGCAGGTCTTGTAATACCCCATTATCTCCTTTGGTATAAACTCGAAGGTTTCCTTTGTAATATGATACAGATACCCTTTCAGGGAAAGCTCTTCAAGCCTTTGAAATTTAGCTATACGCGTAATTAGAACGATATGCAGATGAGCAATTCTGTTTTCTGCAAGCAGTTCAATAAAGCTGTTGACACCGGGAGAAATAATATGGTGATAATCGTCAATTACCAAAACGGTTTTATCAGGCAACTTAATATCTTTTATTAATTTAATAGCTTCCTGAATTGATATGGTGTCTTTCGGAAAACGGAGATAGGCAAGGCTTTGAGCGCGATCGTTGTCCAATTCACAAAACAGCCTTGCAAAGCCGTCCCAGAAGCTGTCAATCTCGCTGTCATAAACTCTTTGCCACAGCATGTCCACTGCGGCATTTCTTATAAACTCCCTTACGGCAGTAGTTTTGCCATAGCCCATGGGTGCCTCGATGATGGTAAGTGGATGGTCCAGGATTCCATTTATAGCCTTTTTTATCCGGCCTGGAAAGTACAGGCTTTTGGTGTTGTATTGTTTTGCTTTGGACACGAGATATCCCCCCTTACTTAACGCCCCTTTATGCCCCGTATCAGTGTGACCGGCGTATCCTGGCACCAAAGGGCAGGATGGCCAGCTTCGCCAGCTTCAGGTGCTGCAAACCAAAAGGGATGCCGATAATCGTCAGGATTGCCGATCAAACTCATTTATTATCATCCTTTTTTATTTTTCGGATCTTGCGAAAGAACCAATGCCCAACATGCTCTATTTTTACATGATGCATATTGGCAAGTAAGCTTAATGCCATTTTAACATCCTCATCACCTTGTAAATAACAAAAATCGCGACCCTCGACATCTTATATACTATATGTTCCTTCAAAATAAAGTTCGGGCAAAACAATTCTAACTTCGTATTCTGAGCCTTCTTTCTGCCAGTATACGATAAATCTGATTTTCGCCGTTTTTGGCATATAGCCTTTTTGCTTCATTGCTTCTATTTCTTGTTTAAACTTTTTAGAGAACCTTAATACAGGTTGTCCTTTTGCATTGTAGCAGTACTCACCGTCAACACGCAGAAAATCTCCACTGGTAAGCGGAAAAATTAAATTTTGACAGGACAAAAAGTAATCCAGCCATACATCCTTATGAGATAATTGCATAGCCAATTGAGAGGGCGGGCGGTAAGCCTGATGATCGTCAATAACTTGCAGACCTTCAGTTTTAATAAAATTAAGATAGCGTCCATTATAGTGAATAAACAGGTTGCGTTTAGCCCGGGTCATGGCTACATAAAGTAGTCGTTTGGCCTCTGCCGTGTCAATGTGAAATTGATCGAGCATCAGAAAGACATTATCAAATTCTCGCCCTTTTGCTTTGTGAATAGTAGAAACAAGTATTGATTCAATGTTTTCACCAAAAAAATCTTCTAACTTTGATTCACGAATATAAATTTCCAGATCTGACTTATATTTACTCCTCGGATTCGTTGACTCAAAATCTTTGATCATGTTCATACATATCTCTAAATTCAAGCTGCCGCTAAATTTTTCTGCTAACTTCTGTTTGGCATTTGCCCAGTCATCATCGCTAATCACATAAACGCTATCAGGCAAATTGAGTTGGCTTAAAAAAAAGCGAACTTCCAGTAGATTATACAAACTAAAACCTTCGTTTGACTGAATTAGCTTTGCCTGCATTCCATTCTTCAACAGTAAACCGGTAATCTGTAACGCTTCTTCATTTGTCTTGGTCAGAACACAAGTTGTTCCTGCAAGGCTTTCTGAAAGGATATTATCAACCAAAGGCGCAATAAGATTATTACTTTTATAGCGAATTAGCTTGACTTTTCCGTTATCTCTCTGAACAGGAATAATTGGTGTGTGCTTTAACCTGTTTGGTATTACCTGTAAAAACTGATTCGTAAAATCAATAAGGTTGCCCTTACTCCTGTAGTTTTCAACCAGTTCATACATCACTGCCTGTTTTTCCACAATAAGGCTCTTCAAATATTTTGAACTGGCTCCTCTGAACTCATAGATATTCTGATCATCATCACCAACTGCAATTACACGCATCTCCTCGTTTTGTTCCATCAAAGCATTGATTAAGGCAAACTCATCAGCATCCATATCCTGAGCCTCATCAATCACCAAGACTGTTTTCGTAATCCTGCCTGCTTCAACCTCTCCATTTTTGATTTTCCTGGTAGCTTCCTGAATTATTTCATTTGACCTTTCAAGGGAGCCAACTCTTCCCAGCAAGTCGAAACAATAAGAATGGAACGTTTTAATCTCTATGAAATTTGCCGCATTACCGATTAACTTCAGCAAACGCTTCTTAAATTCAGTGGCTGACGACCTGGAAAAAGTAACCATTAGTAACTGTTCATGCTTAACATCTTCCATTAACAGCAATGCTGCCAGCTTATGAACCAATATCCGGGTCTTGCCGCTCCCTGGTCCGGCCGCCACAACAATATATCTTGATTCACGATCATTAATGATTTTCAGCTGGGTTGGTGATAACTCGCCAAAAAGCTGCTTAAACTTGGCAGGTGTAATATTTCTCTTAATTTCGTTTTGCCGGCTGCCCTTGAAGTATTTATTTAAAAAGGAGTAGTAATTCAGCCTAAAATAATCATCAACAAATTGCAGCGCAGCTTTGTAATCACTGATCATTTTCCGGGCATATTCACCAACAATATGGATTTGCTGTATTTTGTTTTCATAAAACTGTTTTAGCTTTTGATAATCTTCCATTTTATAACGTTTCTTATTGTCCTGCTCAAGCCGCTCAATGGTAAGGGCATTGTAAACAACTAAAAAACCGCCATCTATTTTTAATGTTTCAATCCTTGAAAGGTAGAAAAGAGCATCCTCTACATCATCAAGAGTAACTGTCGTTTTAACAAGTGTTAATATATTTTCAAACTCCTCTTTCAACTCTAAGAGAGAAAACTCAACCAGTACCTCTTCTTTTAAGGGATCATCTTCGGCTGCGTTTCGTTTGCTTTTTTCGTAAAGATACTTCACAATAAATTGTGCCAATTCATGCCTTTTTGCCAGCTTTTCTTCGAGAATCTCCTTCTTATACAGGCAAAGAATTGCCAGATGGTTCCTTGAATAACCCACGGGTTGCTGTTTTATCCAGTTCTTGATCGCCCAAAAATTAAGTAAAATTCTTATCTTATTTGGCGTTACGTCTGGACAGCCATTTTTTTCAGCCTGCTCGTTTAGCTCCTTGAGATTATATATTTTTTCCTCATCCTCTAAAGCGGTTAACAGAAAGTTCTCTATGCGAAAAAAAGAATTTAAAATACTCAACGAACGATTTTTATTGTCTTTTTTCCTTATATATGCGGTTAAATCTTTTGCGTCCGCCAGAATTCTTTCTTCACGCAAAAGGTGAACAATCCTTATTACTTCCTCCTTCACAATGCCTAAATGATCGGAGAGATAATCAATTCTTGATTCTGCGCCTTCCTCGTTGAGGTGTTTTCTGCTTTTTTGGGAAAACAGCTTCTTGATGATACGCGTTGCCTTCATCTTTTGCTTCTCATCAAATTTGTCGGAGTTATTAATTTTTTCGATTGCTTCAGCAGCGTTTTTTGAGAGAATGCTGTTTGCATAGATTTTGGGCATATTCTGCCCCCGCTTCAGGTAGCCGGCTTCCTCTAACGCGGCAAGCGCTGTTGTTACCCTTGTCCCTATTTCAGAAATGCTATCATCCCAGCCTGCCTTGCGGGCAATCTCCAACGTAGACTGAGATACCTTTGATCTAAATTTCGTGATATCCTTTATTGCTTTCCAAACCTGCTGGATTTCCTTAATGCTTAATTTTGTCTGGTTGAGCAGAATGAAATGTTTATTCAGGTCCTCTTCATTATACAACACGAAACATTCCGCAGAGATAGCTTCATCCCGCCCCGCCCTTCCCGCTTCCTGAATATAATTTTCCAGCGAATCGGAAATTTCATAGTGAATAACCATGCCCACATCTTTCTTGTCCACCC
>JAAYOX010000387.1 GCA_012520135.1 Clostridia bacterium | reverse complement strand
CTCTCAAAGTGCAGCGCTCTGGACACCATCTCCTTGCCGGTTCCGCTTTCTCCTTCCACCAGTACGGGGCTGGAACTGTCTGCCACTTTGCTGATCAATTCCCGCAGCCTGACCATGGCGGGAGCATTCCCCAGCATTCCATGAAAAGAAGTGATATTTTCCCGGGCCACCGCCGCCGTCAAACCGATGTTTCTCCTTCTGAGGGAAGCTTTTTCCACCGCTTTTTCAAGCAATACCTGTAGCTCCTGTAAATCCACCGGCTTGGTCAGGTAGTCATAGGCACCCATTTTCATGGCTTCCACCGCCGTTTCGGTACTGCCGTGACCGGTGAGAATGATTACTTCCGTTTCGGGAGTAACGGACCGGAGCCGGCCTAATAGCTCCAACCCGTCTATTCCGGGCATTTTTAAATCCACTAAGGCCACATCAAAAATCCGGTCCCTGACAATGGTCAAAGCCTCCTCGCCACAGGCCGCCCCGCTGACCCCGTATTTTTGGCGGGATAGCCTTTTCACCATCAAATCCCGGAAATCTTTTTCGTCGTCTACTACCAAAATATTAGGTTGCATGTTTTTCCTCCTCATTGATGGGAAAATATAATTTAACGGTAGTCCCTTGCCCGGAACTGACCAGTTCAATTCTGCCTCCCAGTCGCTGCATAATGCTGAAAGAAATGGGCAGCCCCAACCCGGTGCCTTTCCCCGGCTCCTTGGTAGTGTAAAAAGGATCGAACACTTTCCGTAGCTCTACTTCAGGTATACCCGGTCCCTCGTCTGTCACAGAAAAGACCAGGTGAGCCGCTTCCTCTTCTCCCCTGATGAGGAGCCTGCCACCTTGGGGCATGGCATCCATGGCGTTAGTTAAAATATTGAGGAACACCTGCTGCGTTTCCCCTTTTGGAAGTGCCGCCCGGGGTAATGCCGGGGCCAGGGACAATTCCAACTTAATCCCTTGCCTTCTCAATCTGAAATCCAGGAGTTTTAAGGTTGCCTCCAGGGCATCCTGGACGGCTGTCTTGCTGTCTTCACGCTGCCGGTGGCCGGCAAAGTTCAGCAGACTGCCCGTTATGGCTTTACACCTTTTGGTTTGCCGGACAATCGTGTCCAGGTACTCCGCCAGTTCCCCGGAGGAGATTAACTCCCGGCAGTCTTCTTCTTTCATTCTTTCCTGGAGATCTTGAGCGTGGGCCAGCATGATGCCTAAAGGATTGTTTACCTCATGGGCTACCCCGGAAGCCAGCAGCCCTAAAGAAGACAGTTTTTCCGCCTGCCAGAGGGACTGCTCCTGCTGCCGCCGTTCATGGAGCTCCGCTCCCATCCGGTTGATGATCTCTCCCAAACGGCTCAGTTCATTGTTACCTTGAATAGGAATCGGTTTCTCCAAATTGCCCTTTCTTATCTCCTCTACACCCAATTCCAATCGCTGGAGGGAACGGCTGAATCCTATCCCAAAGAAAATACTGAGGGAAGTGGCTACCAATACTAAGGCCACCCCGCCCATAGCCAATTGGCCTGCCAGTAAATTAACAGGTGCAAAAGCCTGTTTCAGAGGTATTTCCTGGACTACCGCCCATCCTAAACTGCTGACCGGTGCCCACACTCCCAATACTTCCTGTCCATCATAACCCAAATAACGAGTGGCCCCTACTCCCAAACCGGACTTGCCCTCCAAAAACTCTTTAACTGCCACGCTGGGCCGCACGTCGGTCTGGGCTAATACCTGGCTGAAATCCTCATGGCCCACCAATTGCCCTTGCTGATTCACTACAAAAATCCGTCCTTGATGCTCCGGCTGCCTTTTAGTCAGCTCATTCATGACCCCTCTTAAGCTCATTTCCACGATAAAACCACCGGTGATTTCCCCTGTTTCCTTCTGCCGGATAATCACCGGTTTTTCCAGCCGAACCTGGTTATAGATATCCAAAAAGGTCCGGTACCAATCATCTTGACCCGCTTTTAACTGTGCCACACAGGTCCTATGGGCCAAATTCCGGTAGTCCTTGCCCACTACCTGTCGCCGGGAAGCCCTGGCTATTTCCTGACCGGTAACATCCACCAAGGACACTTCTTCCAAGGAAGGAGCCTCTTTTAAGAGGGAATAAAGCATTCCCTCCTGCCGGGTCCGGTCCTCCGTCATTAACCGGGGCCCGGCTACTTTAGCCAGGGTAGCTACCGTGGCCAGTTCACTGCCGATTAAGGATTCCAGATCCGCCGCCAAACGTTGGACTCCGATAGTCATCTGCCGTCCAATCGTCTCTTCCAAATTGCTCCTGGCTGCCCTAACATTAAAATAACCTAAAGTAGTCAGAGGCAGGATGGACATAATAATGCCGAAGGCCAACAGCCTGAATTTGATGCTGTGCCACCAGGGTACCGTTAATTTACGGTTCAAGGTTTCCGCCCCCTTCCCGGTACAGCACATCTGCATACCCCAGCATGGAGGGTTCCAGTGCCAGACCCAATTGTTCCGCCACATCCAGGTTCACTGTTAGTTTTAGCACTGCCGGAGGCTCCACCGGTATGTCTTCCGGTGCCTGTCCCGCCAAAATCTTAGCCAAAATCCGGGCCGCCTGGTAGCCTTGATCATAAGGGGTAATACCGAAAATAGCGAAGAAACCCTTTTCTTCCTCACTGTGTTCCACTCCCATTACCGGCAGGCCTTGTTTCGAAGCTAGAGGCACCAGAGTATGGGCACCCTCGCTTTCCAAGAATACACTGGGTAGCAGCAAAATACCGTCTGCCCGGGGTCCTTGTTCCTGTAACACTTGGGCAATACCGGCAGCGTCGCTAACCGGTGCCTCCACAATAGTCACTTCCAGTTTGGCCGCTGCCTCCCTGACGGCGGCCAAGGCCTCAATAGTAGGCACCACATAAGGATCATAGAGTACCAGCACCCTTTGAATATGGGGCACCAATTTGACTAATAATTCTAACCTTTTGCCTGACAAGGCCGCATGATCATTATGGATTCCCGTCAGCCCTTCCCGGGGGCGGAGTAGGTCTTTCACCAGGCCCTCTTCCTGAATACCCGTCAATCCCATGAATAAGATGGGAGGCTGGCCTGCTCGAGCCGCTATCTTGGCAGCCTCGGTTTCCACTCTCCCTGCCGTCAAGATCACTTCTACCCCTTCTGCCACCAGCTCCTTTGCCAGGGGGAGCAAGTTTTCATTACATCCTTTGGCGTTTTTTACAACTAATTCAATATTTTCTCCGGGAGTATAGCCATAAGCAGGTAAACTGTCCACCAGCCCTTCCAGTTTTGCCAGACGGAAATCAGTCCCTACCAGTACCCCCACCCGGCGAAGCCCGGGAGCATCGCTGTCAGGCTGCAAACTGCAGCCTGACAGCAACACCACCAAAACCAGTCCCATCCAGGTTATCCTCAGCCACTTCATCGGCTCACCTCTTTTGGTGTTACTTAAGAGCTATCCCCTGATTATTTGTCCCCCATTACTGCACACTACTTGTCCAAATCTGGCTGCTACCCGGCCGTTGACCAGCACATAACTGATGCCGGCAGGGGTACGGTGGGGAGTTGCATAGTCCTCCTCATCCCGAATTGTCTCCGGGTCAAAAATAACCAGATCCGCCGCCTTGCCCGGGGCAATAATACCCCGGTCCTTTAAGCCTACTCTATCCGCCGTGTCTTTAGTAATCCTTTTAATCCCTTCCGGCCAGTCCATCAGGGCACAGTCCCGCACATAATGAGACAAGAATTTAGGAAAGGCACTGTATAGCCTGGGATGAGGATTACCGGTGGGAATCCCGTCGGAACCGATCTGGCACAAAGGATGTTTAATCAGTTCCCGGTTATCGGTTTCCGAAAAGATATCCCGCATCACCATACAGCACTCTGCTTCCTCGCTAATCAGTAACCTAACGGCTGCTTCCATCTCACCGGTACCCATCAGGTCCGCTATTTCCGCTATACTTTTCCCTTGATAAACCAAATTGTCAGGACAGTTAACGGAACTAATCAGGACATTATCCCAGCCGATCATCCCCACATAATTATCCCAATCGCCTTCCGGCGTCTCAATGGTCCGGCGTATTTCAGCAACCAACTCCGGATTAGCCAGTCTCTCCACGATCCGGGAGCCTCCGCCTTCTTTGGCCCAGGGAGGTAATACTTGGGACAATAGGGTGCTTCCCGAGGTGTAAGGATGCTGGTCAAAAGCCACATCTATTCCTTCCGCCCTGGCTTTTTCCACCATCGCCAGCAGTTCTCCCGCCCCCGTACCATACTCCCGGTTAGCGTAGGATTTCATGTGGGAAATCTGGAGCCGCACCCCAGTCTCCCTGGCGATCTCCAGCACTTCCTGAACGGAAGGTACCACCAAGCGACCATGGTTCCGGATATGGACCATTATCACCTTATCATAT
>JAAYOX010000386.1 GCA_012520135.1 Clostridia bacterium | reverse complement strand
TGGATCTACTATATTCAAGGATACCCTTTAGTTTTAATCACCACCCTTATTGAAGGAGCCGCCATTCCTTTTCCGGGAGCGTTCCTCTTAGCCTGGTCCGGCTTCATTCTGGGCCGGGATCTAGCGGACTTGGCCTTAGCTACCGGTTTAGGGGTCAGCGGCTACATGGTAGGGGCCATTATCCCCTACCTCATCGGGCGGCTGGGAGGCCGTCCAGTCATCGAGCAGGCTTTTCGCCGGTTTCAATTGTCTACCGGCAAAATTGACCTAGCGGAAAGATGGTTTAATAAATACGGCTTGGTGGTCGTGGCAGCCAGTAGGCCCTTTTTCCTGGGGAATTATGTTTCCTTTGTAGCCGGCATGGCCCGTACCAGGTTTATCCCCTTTTTGCTGTGTACCGGTTTGGG
This sequence comes from Clostridia bacterium, assembly GCA_012520135.1. Lineage (GTDB taxonomy): Bacteria > Bacillota > DULZ01 > DULZ01 > DULZ01 > JAAZDD01. The sequence goes on along the minus strand of JAAYOX010000386.1, from coordinate 2,313 downwards.
GATCTTTCCCTGGGTCTTCATTTATCTTTACTTGGGGATGATTTTCGGCAGGCACTGGCAAAAAGCCGTGGAATTGGCGGGACAATATTCCGCAGTCACCTTTGTGTTGATCTTAATGGTTGTACTGATATTTATTGTCAGGAACCGCTTTCTACAGTTTATCCGTTGAGTATTAGGAGGGAGGATTTATGATTATCGATTTTCACACGCACCTGCTTCCCCCGGAAACCGGAGAGGATCCCTACTCTTTCGCCCTAAGTGAACCTTATTTCGGCTACCGGATGATTGATACTCCTGCCCGGAAAAGCTTCCAGACATGGGTCACTTACCGGGAGGCAGTCCTGCACATGAACAGGGACGGTATAGACCTGGCTGTTATCCAAGGCTGGCCTTTTATGCATTACGAAAGCTGTTGCCGCCAAAATAATTATACCCTGGAGGCGGTAAAGGCTTATCCCGGGCGTTTCCGGGGTTTTTGTATTGTCAATCCCAAAGACGGGGTAAATGCCTTGCGGGAAGTGGAAAGATGTGCTCAGAAAGGCTTAACCGGCATCGGGGAACTGGATCCGGAGGGTCAGGGGTTTCAATTGAATGATCCCGATTTTTTGCGGTTATGTGATCTTTGTGTGGACCTGGATTTACCCATGAGTATCCATGCCAGTGAACCGGTGGGACCTCACTATCACGGCAAATCCTCCGTTCCCCTGCAGGAATATATTGACCTGGCCAAAGCAAAACCTTTATTGAAAATAATCCTCTCCCATTGGGGAGGAGGGTTGCCTTTTTACGAGTTAATGAGGGATATTAAAAAGGCGCTGGTGAATGTGTATTATGATACTGCCAGCAGTCCCCTCCATTGCTCTCCCAAGATTTTTAAGGAGACCTTAACTATTGTGGGACCGGACAAGCTGCTGTTTGGCTCCAACTATCCCCGCTTGTTAAAACCGGCAGAGGAGAAAGAACCGGGGTTCTCGACACTAATCAATACCATTAAAGAAGAAATTAGCGAGGAGTCAAATTTGGACAAACTGCTGTACCGCAACGCTGCCGGGCTGCTGGGACTTATACCGGAGGGAGGGAATGACTCATGCGAGGCATAATCGATATTCATACTCACATGTTTCCCCCGGATGTAATCAACAATCAAGAAAAATACTGCCGGCTGGACCCTTACTTTGGTCTGTTGTGTAACCCAAAGTCTACCCTACAACGGTATGCCACTGCGGAGGAAGCAATTGCCCTGGCTGATGAAGCAGGGATAGAAAAAATCGTGATGCAGGGCTGGTATTGGCTGGATCATGGCTTATGCCGGCACCATAACGACTATATGATGGAAATCATCAAAAAGTACCCGGACCGGTTCGAAGCCTTTGCCAGTATCAACCCCAAGACCGGCTGGCAGGCAGTCTGGGAAATAGAAAGATGTTACCTTAACGGTTTTATCGGTATTGGAGAAATGGGCCCGGGAGGCCAGGGATGGGAACTCAATCATCATGGATTCCGGCTGGCCATGGAAACTGCCGATGCCTGCAAGATGCTGGTAAATATTCATGTGGGAGAACCGGTAGGACGCATTTATCCCGGGAAAGATCCTACTCCCCTGGACGGTTTCTATGAACTGGCTAAAGAATTCCCCAATTTAAAGCTGATTCTTGCCCACTGGGGGGGAGGGCTGCCCTACTTTGAATTGTGGCCTGATATTAAGAAAGTAATGAAGAACGTTTATTACGATACTGCCGCCAGTCCCCTCTTGTACGGAGGCAGAATATTTAGCTGCGTCACCAGGTTGGTAGGGCCGGAAAAAATACTGTTCGGCTCGGATTTTCCCCTGCTGATCTATCCCGGGCGCCAGAAGGAAGCAGGTTTTACCATGTTTCTGGAGGATATTAAAGCAACGGGAGAACTGTCTCCTGAGGAAGAACAGCTGATCATGCGGAACAATTCCTTGAAATTGATTGCCCAAGCGGGATTCCGGGCTACAGTAGATTGACACAGTAGGGTGTAGACTCGCTGCCTGTTGACTAATAGCGTAAGGCTGATGATGTTTTGCGGAGCGGGCGTTGTGCCCACAGCCGTCGGCAGCTTGCTGCCGGCAACGGCGTAGGGGCTTCGCCGTAGCGAAGCAATCATCATCAGCCTTACGCGTTCTAGCGACAAAGATACTTTTTCATCAGTCTGAGAGCGGGTTTCCGCTCTATTTTTTATGATAAGAGGCAGGTTGATAAATACATTTTATTGGTCATATAAGCAAGAACATGTTACAGTTTTTATATACTTTTATTGTGAAAGGGGTTGTTTACTGTGACTCTGGCA
>JAAYOX010000385.1 GCA_012520135.1 Clostridia bacterium | reverse complement strand
GTTGGCAATCTCCCTTTTCATTTCTTCAGCTACCCTTTGAGTACGATAACTCATGGTCGCCCCCCCTTTTGCTTTTGCTAAAGCTCTCTCTTTACTTCCTCAAATTCAAAGGCCTCTATGATATCTCCTTCTTTTAAATCGTTAAAGTTTTCTATGCCAATACCGCATTCAAAGCCTTGTACAACTTCTTTGGCATCATCCTTGAAACGTTTAAGGGAGTGTAAATGGCCTTCATGGATTACTATCCCGTCTCTGATAACCCTTACATGGGCTTTATTGGTAATCTTTCCTTCCAAGACATAACTACCGGCAATGATGCCTGCTTTGGGAACCTTAAACAGAGCCCTTACTTCAGCTTGGCCCAAAATTACTTCTTTAATATCCGGTTCCAAAAGACCGGACATGGCAGCTTTAATATCCTCAATTATTTCATAAATAATTCTGTAAAGCCGGATTTCCACTTTTTCTGTCTCGGCTGCCCGGCGGGCATTGCTGTCGGGACGAACATTAAAGCCAATAATAATAGCACTGGAAGCGGCCGCCAACATCACATCAGCTTCAGAGATGGCTCCAACGCCATTATGGATAATATTGACTTTAACCTCATCTGTATTAAGGCGCTCCAATGACTGTTTGAGTGCTTCAGCAGAGCCGTGAACATCACTCTTCAATACCAGATTGAGTTCCTTCAAACCATCGGCATTCATCTGCTTAAAGATGTCTTCCAGCCTAATCTGACTGGCTTCCTTGAATTCCTGCTGCTTTCTGTCTATTTCTCGCTGGGCAGCAATCTCTTTAGCCAGTTTTTCATCTTCAATAACATCGAAAATATCCCCGGGTTCCGGGACAGAAGCCAGGCCTAATACCTCCACCGGCGTCGAAGGTGGAGCTTCTTTGATTTTCCGGCCTTTATCATCAAACATTGCCCTTACTTTACCGTAAACATTGCCAATGACCAGATTGTCGCCGATTCTCAGAGTTCCCTTTTGAACCAGTACAGTAGCTACCGGTCCCCGTCCTTTGTCAAGTTCCGCCTCTACAACAATTCCTCTGGCTAAACGGTTGGGGTTAGCCTGCAGCTCATTAATCTCCGCTACCAGGATGACCATCTCCAACAATTGGTCTATTCCTATTTTTTGTTTAGCGGAAACAGGGACAAAAATAGTATCGCCACCCCATTCCTCCGATATAAGACCATGTTCTGTCAGCTGCTGCTTAATCCGTTCCACATTGGCCGTAGGCTTATCGATTTTATTAATAGCCACAATGATGGGCACTTGAGCCGCTTTAGAGTGATTAATGGCTTCAATGGTCTGCGGCATAACTCCGTCATCAGCAGCCACTACCAAAATAGCAATATCTGTAGCTTCTGCTCCTCTTGCCCGCATAGCCGTAAAAGCCTCGTGGCCCGGTGTATCCAAAAAGGTAATCTTTTTCCCTTTAACAGTGACCTGATAGGCACCAATATGCTGGGTTATTCCCCCTGCTTCAGAAGCTGTCACATTTGTTTCGCGAATAGCATCCAAAAGAGAGGTTTTTCCGTGATCAACGTGACCCATTACTGTTACCACCGGAGGCCTGGGCTCCAATGAATCCTCCGGATCAGGAAGATCTTCAATCACAGTAATCGGTTTTTCAATTTTTACTTCCGTCTCAATGCCAAATTCACTGGCTACAATAACTACCGTATCCGCGTCGATTTCTTGATTTAGGGTAGCAGCAATGCCCAGTTCAAATAATTTTTTAATAACTTCGTTAGCGGTTTTTCCCATCCGTTTTGCTAATTCCTGGACACTAATGGTATCTCCCACAGTAATCTTCTTAATGTGGGAAACAGGTGCCGGAGCCGGTGCTGCTGCACCCTTTTTCCGTCTACCGCTTTGATTGTTTCCGCTAAATCCACCGCTTCGATTATCTCGTTTTCCTTTTTTCCTGCTCTGCTGCTTTTGAGCATCCTTGCTGTCTTTTCCTTGGAACGATTTACTGTCGGTTTTGGTTCCAGGTTTTTTAGGCCGGTCATCAACTTTCTTTACAGCACCGCTAGGAGAATGCGGTTTTTTGCCTCCTGTTTTGCGACCGGGACCACCGCTACCGGATTGCTCTCCTTTTGCCGAGCTGCGAGTGTCTGATTGTACCGTCTTTTCGCTCCGAGCTTCCTTTTGCCCGGCTGCCGGTTCTTTAGCAACAGCGTCCTTAGGGGCAAAGAACTCGTTAATTTTATCAATCTCACTTTTTTCCAACACACTCATATGTGACTTTACATTAATACCGATACGGCCCAGTACCACCAACATATCCTTACTGCTCATTTTCTTTTCTTTAGCCAACTCATATACTCTCATTTTCTGCATTGAGTCACCCCCGTATTAGTCCATGCCTGCTTTCTCCCTCACTTGTTTTAAGATACTCGCTGCAAATCCTCTATCTATAATGCCGATCACTGCTCGCTGCGATTTTCCCACGGCTAATCCCAATTCCAGTTTAGTGCCTGAACAAATTACCGGTATTCCCATTTCATTACTCTTATAACTATAATACCTGGTAATCTCACCCGAGGCATCTTGAGCCAACACAATAAGTAAAACACTGCCTTGGCGTAGTTTAGCCCTGACCGCTTGCTCACCTGCCACTATTTTGCCCGCCTTGGCGGCAAAACCCAGTATGGCTTCAATCTTTGGTAACGGGCATTTGAGCAAACTGTTCTCTGAGCTGTTCCACAACTGTTTGGTCAATGTTAACCTCCAATGCTTTTTCCAGGCCTTTGCTCTTGAGCACCTTTTCCAAGCAGTTCTGATCAGGGCAAATATAAGCTCCTCGTCCTGCCTTTTTACCGGTAGGATCAACAAGAACATCACCCTCAGGCGTCCTGACAATTCGAGTTAAAGCTCTTTTGTCTTTTCTTTCACGGCAACCAACACACATTCTCATGGGAATCTTTCTGGTTCTAGCCATCTTGATCCCCTTCCTGGTTACTTAAATTAGCTTGTTCTGCCTGACTTTCACTTTTAATATCTATCTTGCAGCCGGTCAGTTTTGCCGCTAACCGGGCATTCTGTCCTTCTTTACCGATAGCTAAAGACAACTGGTAGTCAGGCACAATTACCCTGGCAGTCTTAGCGCTTTCGTCCACCAATACCGATACTACTTTAGCAGGGCTTAAAGCATTAGCCACATAAGTTACAGGATCGCTACTCCACTTGACTATGTCAACTTTTTCCCCTTTTAGCTCATTAACAATCGTTTGAACCCTGGCACCTTTCGGTCCTACGCAGGCTCCTACGGGATCTACATTTTCATCCCTGGAGGAAACAGCTATTTTAGAGCGGCTGCCTGCTTCTCTGGCCACGGATTTAATTTCTACCGTGCCATCGGCAATCTCCGGCACTTCTAATTCAAAAAGCCTTTTTAGTAAGCCGGGGTGTGTCCGGGAAACAATTATCTGGGGTCCTTTAGTTGTTTTTTTAACTTCCACAATATAGGCTTTGATCCGGTCATGGGGATTATATTCTTCCCCGGGCATCTGTTCCTGGGGTGTTAAAAGGGCTTCCGTTTTCCCTAAATCAATAAATACATTCCCCGCTTCTTGCCTTTGCACAATCCCGGTAATAATATCCTGCTCTTTATTGACATATTCGTCATAAATAATATTACGTTCCGCTTCCCGGATCCTTTGTACCACTACTTGTTTAGCCGTTTGGGCTGCAATCCGGCCGAACTCCTTAGGGGTTACTTCAAACTCCACTACATCACCCAGCTCAAAACCCGGATTAATTTTTTTGGCTTGGGCCAAGGCGATTTCGGTTCTCTCGTCTTCAACCTCTTCTACAATCTCTTTTCTGGAAAAAACCTTGAATTCTCCCGTGCTGCGATGTACTTCCACCCTAACATTTTGAAGGGAGCCAAAGTTCTTTTTGTAGGCCGAGATTAACGCTGCCTCAATAGCCTCCAGTAGCACCTCTGCATCGATGCCCTTGCTTCTCGCTATTTCTTCAAGGGCCTCAACAAACTCGGTATTCATTTTTTCCAAATTCCTCCTTCGGTTCCCCCATTAATTGAAAACAACCGCCAAATGAACTAAACTGACTTTGTCTCTGGGAATCTCCAGCAATTTCCCATCAACTTCAATTTTAATATCTTTATCGGAATAACCTTTCAGGATACCGTCAAACTCCTTTTTGCCATCTACAGGAGCATATGTTTTCACCGTTACCATTCGACCCTCGTACCTGTCAAAGTCGGCATCTTTTTTAAGAGGTCGTGTTAATCCCGGTGAAGATACTTCCAAAATATAACTACCGGGAAAAAGCGAGTTATCTCGATCATTTTCATCCAGTAAGCTATCGATTCTCCGGCTTACCCGCTCACAAGCACTAAGGTCAATACCATTTTCATGATCGATATAGACTCTCAAATACCAATCTTGGCCTTCTTTCACATAGTCTACATCTACCAATTCAAATCCCATTTCCTCAATGGTTGGAGCAATGATGGAAGTAACCCGCTGGGCTGTGGTCTGCTTTTGCATTTAACATATCCCCGCCTTTTTATTGACTTCTTTCTATTCTACCCCATGGCTTTCCCAGAATATACTAGTCAAGCCTTATCACAAGGGTAAATGAAAAAGTGGGTTTTTAACCCACTTGCGCCAGAGTTTTGTAGAAAATCTTCCCTGCCCATTAATATATCATAAATGTTAGGTTCTGACAAGAACAGGGGTCAAAAACTATGTCTCAAAACAAGGAGAGTTGATCACTTGGTGCCAGGCCGTCCAAAGAGCCATGGGCTTCCAATACTTCCACCACGGTTTTGCTGGCTTTACCACGATACTTTAGATCCTCGATGGAAGTAAAAGGTCCCTCATTTCGGGCATCCACAATATTCTGAGCCGCCGCCTTGCCGATTCCCTGTAAAGACGCCAACGGCGGTAACAACCCGTTATCAACAATAATAAATTTAGCGGCATCAGATTTCATTAAATCCACCTTGGTAAAACTGTACCCCCTGACCAGCATTTCCAAAGCCACTTCCAAAATCGTCAGCAAGCTTTTTTCCTTGGCCGTAGCTTCGTTACCTTTTCCCTCAATTTCCTCGATGGTCTTCAACACTGTCTCCCTACCCTGCACAATCAACTGGGCATCAAATTCATCGGCCCGCACGGTAAAGAAACTGGCATAAAAGGCCAGGGGATGATTAATTTTGAAGTAAGCAATGCGGAAAGCCATCGTAACATAGGCCACGGCATGAGCTTTGGGAAACATGTATTTTATCTTTTTACAGGAATCAATATACCAGCCGGGCACTCCATGCTTGCGCATTTCCTCCTCATACTCCTGTTTGACACCCTTACCTTTCCGGACATCTTCCATAATTTTGAAAGACAGTGCCGGTGGCATTCCCTTGTACATTAGATAAATCATGATGTCATCCCTGGTGGAAATAGCTTCCGACAGCTTGGCTGTACCGCTTTTAATCAGTTCCTGGGCATTATTCAGCCACACATCGGTACCATGGGAAAAACCGCTGATTCTGACCAAATCGGAAAACTTCTGGGGTTTTGTATCCCACAGCATCTGCCTGACAAACCTGGTGCCGAATTCAGGAATACCGTAAGTACCAACCGGGGATCGGATTTCCTCTTCAGTTACTCCTAAGGCTTCTACCCCGGAAAACAAGGATAGAGTAGCCTCGTCATCCAGTGGAATGGATTTTGCATCTACCCCGGTCAAGTCTTCCAGCATCTTGATTACCGTAGGGTCATCGTGACCCAGTATATCTAATTTTACCAGCCGATCGGAAATTGAATGGTAATCAAAGTGAGTGGTAATCGTTCCTGACTTAGGATCGTCTGCCGGCCGCTGCAGGGGAGTAAACCGGTGAATATCCAGGGATTTAGGTACCACCATCAATCCCCCGGGATGCTGACCGGTAGTTCTTTTAACTCCGGTGCATCCACTGACCAGCCTGCCGATTTCTGCACTCCTTTTGAAGGTGTTTGCTTGTTCCAGGTACTTTTTCACAAAACCGTAAGCAGTTTTGTCGGCGATGGTAGCAATCGTACCTGCCCTAAATACATAATCCTTGCCAAAAAGGTTTTCCGTATATTTGTGGGCATTCGCCTGATATTCACCGGAGAAATTCAAATCAATATCCGGTACCTTGTCACCTTTAAAGCCCAGAAAAGTCTCAAAAGGGATGTCATGACCGTTCTTGGCGAGAGGAAGACCGCAGCCGGGACATACCTTATCGGGCAAGTCAGCGCCGCTGTTGTAAGATCCGTCTGTAATAAACTCCGAATAACAGCAATGACTGCAGAGGTAATGAGGCGGCAAAGGATTTACTTCCGTAATACCGCAAAAAGTTGCGACCAGAGAAGAGCCTACCGAACCTCTTGAGCCCACTAAATAACCGTCCTCGTTGGATTTCTTTACTAATTTGTGGGCAATCAAGTACAACACCGCATAGCCGTTGGAGATAATAGAATCCAGTTCCCTTTTAAGCCTGGCTTCCACTATTTCAGGCAAGGGATCTCCATACATAGCCATGGCTTGCTCACGGCACATGGCAGCTACTTGCTCCTCAGCCCCTGGGATTTCAGGAGCAAACAAACCTTCGGGGAAGGGTGCCACTGTTTCAATCTGCCGGGCAATGTTGACAGGATTGGTAATCACCACTTGACGGGCCCTTTCATCACCTAAATAGTCGAATTCCGCCAGCATTTCCTCGGTGGTGCGAAGGAATAAAGGTGCCTGTCCCAAATCTTCATAGTTTTGCCCCGCTTGCAAAATCCGACGGTAAATAGCATCTTCCGGATTGAGAAAAT
>JAAYOX010000044.1 GCA_012520135.1 Clostridia bacterium | reverse complement strand
GAAAAATTTGATTTAACTATCTTGTTGATTGAGCATGACATGTCACTGGTGATGAATATTTGCGAACGGATCTATGTCTTGGATTATGGCAAGATCATCGCTGAAGGCACTCCCGAGGAAATCAAGCATAATTCTAAAGTTATTGAAGCTTATCTGGGGAGGGAGGCGTGACATGCTTACCATCAAAGACATTAATGTTTATTACGGCAATATCCATGCTTTGAAAAATATGTCTCTGGAGGTAGAGCGTGGGGAAATAGTAACGCTCATCGGAGGAAACGGTGCCGGTAAAACCACTACTTTAAGGACTATTTCCGGACTGCTAAGATCAAAAACCGGGGATATTATCTTTGAGGATGAGAGTATTGCTCAGACCTCGGCACCTGTCATAGTTAAAAAGGGAATTTCCCAAGTGCCGGAGGGGAGGCGGATATTTGCCAATTTATCCGTGCTGGAAAACTTGGAAATGGGCGCCTATTTACGTAAAGATCACCAGGAAATTAAGGATAGTATGGAGAATGTATTTAATAGATTCCCTCGCTTAAAGGAGAGGAGCCGGCAGAGGGCCGGTACTTTAAGCGGTGGTGAACAACAGATGCTGGCCATGGGACGGGCCTTGATGTCCAAGCCCAAGTTATTGTTATTAGATGAGCCTTCGATGGGTTTGGCCCCTATTCTGGTTCAGGAGATTTTCGCCATTATTAAAGAAATCAATCAAGCCGGTACTACCATTCTGCTGGTGGAGCAAAATGCTCACATGGCTTTGTCTATAGCCCATCGGGCTTACGTCTTGGAGACGGGGCGGGTAGTGTTAAGCGGTTATGCGAAGGATTTGGCGGAAAGTGATGAAGTGAGAAAGGCTTATCTGGGAGGTTAATCAAAAAGGAGGCTTGGTGAAGATGTTTGTCCGTAATTATATGTCAGCAAACCCAGTGACAATTACCAGGAAGACTACTGTAGCGGATGCTTTGGATTTGATGCGGCGGCATAATATTCGTCGTTTGCCGGTGATGGAGAACGGTGAACTGGTAGGTATTGTAACTGACCGTGACTTGAGGGAAATATCACCGTCTCCGGCTACATCCTTAAGTATTTTTGAATTGAATTATTTGTTGGCCAAAGCCAAAATCGGGGATTTTATGCCCAAAAAGCAGCAGATTCATGTCATCGATGCCGATGCCTACATTGAGGAAGCGGCTTTGTTGATGAGAGAACACAAAGTAGGGGCTTTGCCTGTTACTTCTCAAGGCGAATTGGTTGGGATTATTACTGAAACTAATATTTTCGACGCTTTGATCGAAATTATGGGGATTACGGAAGCCGGGTGCCGGATTGATGTGGAAGCTGATGACAAACCCGGTGTCTTGGCGGATATTAGCCAGGTGATTGGAGCATTAGGGGTCAACATTTCCAGAATTGCCTTGTTTAGAAACGGCACTCCTAAAGTAAAAATCGTAATCAGGATTAATACTGAGGATGGCGGCCAAATTGCAGACAAATTAAAGGAACATGGTTATGATATTTTGGCAGTGAACAGCTATGAAGAATTTAGACCTTAATCCCCCTCTTTAAAGGGGGTTTTCCTTTTTTTCTTTGTGTTATAATAGTTAACAGTTAAACATCGCGGCTTTTAAAGCGGTACAGGAGGTACACTCCATGGACACTCATCAATTATTGCGGGAATTGCCTCCGGTAGATGAGGTTTTAGGCCTCATACCGGCTGCAGCCAAGCAGTCATTACCCCATAAAGTTATAGTAGATCAGATTCGGACGGCTATTGCCGAGATCAGGAAACAGGTATTAGCGGGTCAATTGGCCGATCCTGAGGACTTAACTCCTCGACAGGTAGCGGAATTAGCGTTGAAGAAGGCTTATGGCTACTGGCAGCCAAATCTACGCCCGGTGATTAATGCAACCGGCGTGGTACTGCATACTAATTTAGGCAGGGCTGTTTTAAGCAGCCAGGCCCGGGAAGCTATATATATCATAACTAAAGGCTACAGCAATTTGGAACTGGATTTGGAAACCGGGGAAAGGGGCTCCCGCTACAGCCATGTGGTGGAGTTATTGTGTCAATTGACCGGGGCGGAGGCCGCCTTAGTGGTGAATAACAATGCAGCAGCGGTTTTGCTGGCCTTAAATACATTGGCACAGGGCAAGGAAGTGATTGTATCCCGGGGGCAACTGGTGGAGATCGGCGGCTCGTTTCGTGTGCCTGAAGTAATGTCTGCCAGCGGGGCTCGTTTGGTGGAAGTAGGGACCACCAATAAAACTTACCAGCGGGATTACCGGAAAGCCATTACTGAGGATACGGCCTTATTGCTGAAGGTACACCCCAGTAATTACCGGATTATGGGTTTTACCCAAGAGACCTCCCTGGAAGATTTAGTTGCTCTGGGTGCGGAAACGGGACTTCCGGTCATGGAGGATTTGGGCAGCGGTTTTTTAGTGGACCTAAGGCCTTACGGTATTACAGGGGAGCCAACGGTACAGGAAGAGATCAAGGCAGGAGCTGATATTGTCACTTTCAGTGGTGATAAACTATTGGGGGGGCCCCAAGCGGGGATCATTGTAGGCAAGAAGAAGTATGTGGACCAAATGGCCAAAAACCAGTTAACCAGGGCTTTGCGAGTTGATAAGCTGACGATGGCTGCTCTGGAGGCCACCTTAAGAGCATATCTTTGGGAGCCGGAACAGACCATTGAGATGGTGCCGATCCTGAAAATGTTGACAGTAAAATCGGAAATACTGCAAAAAAGGGCAGCAACCCTGGCTGTTAAGCTGCAAAATTCCCTGGAAGATAAGGTCCAAGTATCCATCGAACCGGGAGTTTCCCAGGCGGGAGGAGGTTCCCTGCCCATGTTGGAACTACCCACTACTCTAGTGACTCTTCGACCCGGTGGTGGTAGAGTAGACAAATGGGCAGCCCGTTTAAGACAGGGTACCCCTGCAGTGATGGTACGAATTGCTGACGGCAAATTAGTTTTAGATGTACGTACGGTGCTGGAGGAGGAAGAGGAGAGCTTATTAGAGGCATTGGCAGATTGTTTGCCTCTAAGTTAGGTGTGGGGTGAATTCAGTGGAATATATTATTGTAGGTACCGCAGGGCATGTAGACCACGGGAAAACGGTGTTGGTCAATGCTTTAACAGGTGTTAATACTGACCGGTTGAAAGAGGAAAGAGAAAGGGGTATCTCCATTGAACTGGGTTTTGCCCCCTTGACCCTGCCCAATGGGCAAAGAATAGGGCTGGTCGATGTTCCCGGTCACGAACGTTTTATCAGGCAAATGCTGGCCGGTGTGGGAGGAATGGACCTGGTGATGCTGGTCATCGCTGCCGACGAGGGAATCATGCCCCAGACCCGGGAACATTTGGATATCATCGATCTCTTGCAAATCAAAACCGGTTTAGTTGTGGTTACCAAAAAGGATCTGGTGGAAGAGGACTGGTTGGAGTTAGTAGTGGAAGATATTAAGGAAGCCTTAGCCGAGAGCGTTTTAGCCGGGGCTTCCATTATTCCTGTGTCTGCTTTCACGGGAGAGGGGATGGATGCCCTTAAAGAAGGCCTGGAACAGCTAGTAGCCAAGACCCCTGCCAAATCCTCCGCTGGGAAAGTCAGATTACCTATTGACCGGGTTTTTTCCATTACCGGTTTCGGCACAGTAGTCACCGGTACCCTGTGGACAGGTAGCATCAAAGTAGGTGACACTTTGGAACTTCAGCCGGAAGGGTTGCAGGTGCGGGTCCGGACCCTTCAGGTTCATGGACAAAAAGTAGAAGAAGCAAAAGCAGGTCAAAGGGTGGCTGTAAATCT
>JAAYOX010000384.1 GCA_012520135.1 Clostridia bacterium | reverse complement strand
CCGGCACCGGAAAGTAGTCTTTATCCATGGTACCCCCAATCAATGAAGCTGTATCATCCTCCGAAGTCAAAGTATAAACGAACACCTCATTTTCCAGGATCTCTTTTAATTCCTCTACAAAAACACTTTCCACATCCATGCCGACTTCTACGGAACCAATATATTGACCGAATTCATAGACAGGCTCGATGGCCCGGAAACTGAAACCGGCCACTCCCTCTTCTAAAGCTTTAATAGGCTGTTTCTCTTGAACAATTGTTTTGATGGTATCCCTAAACATCACACTGTCGCCGTATTTCTCCGGCTGATGGGCACGATAAAAGGAAGTTCCGTCAGGGAGATGAAACTGCAAAACGTTAACCCCTTCATCCTGTAAGGCATTATATCTACCTTTTACTATTAGAGCTAAACCATTTCGTTCCCTGTCGGCAAAAGCTTTGATTGTCTCTATATCTTCTGCCACAAATTTAACCAACATCTCTCCCCGGGACAAATAATTATCTATTTCCACTCCCACAATATTCTCCAGTACGGCAAAGTGATTTTCTTCCTGTGCGATGATAATCTCCTTGGTCTTTTGGTAGCTGTTAAATGTCATTACTGCAACCAGCAGCAGAATTAGCCCACTGATGCCGATCAGTAATTTCCCTTTCAGGGTTATCTGCATCCAAAGTCCTCCCTTCCCCGCAGCCCCAAATTTGGCTATATTAAGACAATTCGACATTGGGGGAATTATTCCTATTTAGTCTACAAAAAAACGCCCCTTGCATCATACAAAGGGCGCCTGTTTACGGTTTAGGGAGATTGGCCATTGCCTCCATATCCATTTCCGCCACCGTTTTTAAAGAAAAGCCTTTATCCATAAGATATTGAATCACTAATGGCAGAGCTTCCACAGTGCTTTGATGACCTCCGGTCTCATGAAAGAGAAGCACCATTGCCGGCCAAAGATGTTCTTTCTGTGCTTGGCGCTTTACGTTATTGAAAATAGTTTCTGCATCAGGAATAGGATGGCGGGAATCGTAAGAATCGATATTCCAGTGGATCAAACCGTATCCTTTGTCCCGGACCATCTGTTGTTTTTCCGGATCTGTCCGAAATCTACCTCCCGGCTCCCGAATCAGTATTGGTTTCTCACCGGTGAGTTCTAAAAGCACTTCCTCAGTTTTCTGAACGGAATTCCAAAAACTGTCGTCACTGGCATAGGTTTCATGATAAATATGATTATACGTATGATTGCCTATTGCGTGCCCGGCCTGGCGAATTTGCTCAATCAATTCCGGATATTTCTCTACTTCGGTTCCCAATACAAAAAACGTTGCCTTCACATCGAATTCTTCCAGGATAGCTAAAATAGCAGGGGTATTTTGGGGATGTGGCCCGTCATCGATGGTAATATAAGCCACTTTTTCTTCTTTAATCTGGTTTTCCTGCTGTTCATCTTGTGCCTGAACAACAGTTTGCTCTTCTGCTACCGGCTCGGTAGGTGGGAGAACCGGTTCCGGTGACTGCTCACTCACAGGTAATTCAGATACATGGTTATTTGTGTCCGGCAGGTTCTTGTTTTCAGTGGCTTCCAGTTGAGAGGGAAGACTTTCGGTCGGAGGCGACGGTTCTAAAGGAGTGGCTCTAACAATCGCCGGACCACGGGTGAATTGATAATAGCCAAATCCGAACAAACTACCTACCGCAAATGCCACTATTAGACTGACTACTACGATTAAGACTTTTTTTTCGACTTCCGCCGCCTCCCTTCCCAGCAAAGTGCTACATTCTAATTATATGACGGATAACTCCGTTTGATATTAATAGACGTTACAAAGCAATAAAAGTTTCAGATGATGGTTTCGACAAAATAACAATTATTCCTTGTTTGTCTTCCAAAAAAAGAAAGAGAAACAAGAGTCTCCTTGCTTCTCACAGACTGTTGGCATAATTAAAATCGATGTTAATCGAAGGGCTGAATTGGAGCCAAAATCAAAAGAGCGAAGGAGCCTGAGGGAGAATGCCGACGGCATGAGCACCCGCAGGGTGCGATTTCGGAGGCATCCGAAGGCAACTGAGCTCATCCCCAAACCGGGCTCCTCTGAAGCCCGCGATTAACATCGATTTGGCTTTAGGCAAGTTGTCAACAAATAAAAAGGAGCAAGAAATTTCTTGCTCCCCACATTTTAAACCAACCGTCTAAGTAACTCTTCTCTATCCCCGGGCAGAAAATCAATGACAGGGACCTCTACCATGGTATAGGCTCCCGGTTGCTGCCGGAAAGTGGCCCGGAGGGCAGACACCATTACTTGAGATGTCAAAGCCGGGTTATTAATCCTCATTTCATATTTGAACAGCTGATTATGAGTCTGACCCGATACCCCTTTTCGCTCCATCAAGACACCATGGCCACAATCGATCAATCGGTTTACGTCAGGTACCTGCCGGACATGGGT
>JAAYOX010000043.1 GCA_012520135.1 Clostridia bacterium | reverse complement strand
TAACCGGCCAAACCAAGTCTGGGCCGTTGATATTACCTACATAAAAATGGGTAAGAGTCATATGTATCTGACCGCTATCATCGACTGGTACAGCCGTTACATTGTAGGCTGGGAACTATCGGATACCATTGATACGGCACCGGTTTTAGCAGCCGTTAAAAAAGCTATCCACAGATATGGTAAGCCGGAAATCATCAACAGTGACCAAGGCAGCCAGTTTACCAGCGACGATTATACAAGTTACTTAATAGCAGCGACTATCAGGCAAAGCATGGATGGCTAATAGGATATGCTCCCAAGGACAAAATGTTCTTTTCTGTGATCCTTTTTTATTTGTTGCACATGTCGCTCAACAACATCCAAAATGATTTCATTTTTCGGCTTAACTACGAGTATGGTGGTTGGATGTACATCGGGATCACTGGCTAAAACAATTACTTTCTCAACCAAAGGGTTCTCAATCACTGGCTCTATTTCATTCATCAATACGCTGTTGTAAAGTACGATAATTAAAGAACCGAGGTAAGAACCAAATTCCTCTTCAGTGATGACACAAAGTTTTCTTCTCCCAAAAGATAAGACAACCCCACCATTATCATTTTTTTTATAATCCCTATCTTCTAAAACAAAATACCCTTTACTTACGTCATCTACTCCCTGCATTTCGACGATAATTCCGAAAGAGTTATGATAAGCCTCAGTTTTTACAACTAAACCTACTGGAAACTGATAAGGTTGACTTTTGTGTTTCGTATCGTTCTCACATCCGGTAGCCGACAATAATGAAGCTGTCAGTATCAATAGAATTGTTAATAAATTATCCTTTTTGAACCTCACGTGGATGCATCCTTTTTATTCTTTACTTGATGTTCGTCTCTAAATTGACCAATAATTAGGTCGTGACGGGATGAACCATTTGTTAATACTCTTCGAGAACTTAATAGATGCTCCACCACTCCCTATTTCTATTTCTGTTATCCCTGTAGTCTGCCAAGTATGTGCAAATTTATGCCAAACCGCTACATCATCAACACCACTGGATACAGTCCAATACGTCCAGAGATCATAACTATCAAAATCGTAATCCCACATAAATTCTCCATAATCAAAATTAACATAGTCTTGAACTTTATATGCTACTCCATAACGGTTTGCATCTTCTGCGTTCCTGAAAACACGCACTTCATTCTTTGTGTTATATGTTACCAAATTCCAATCTTCAATTCTTACTCTAACGCCGGGAACATTTTCCACCTCTAGAATTATGCCTTCCTCCCCACCCATCGGTCCCGTTCTATCTATATGGTCGTACCAATATGGAACTCCATACCTGTCCTTTTTCCAATACATTGGAGCCATAATAATATATTCCCTTAAAACATGATCATATATGATTCTGGGCCTTAGAACAGCTACTTCCTCACGAGTAGCATCATCTTGTACGTAGCTATCATCAGCCACTAATTCCAATCCATTCTTGCTAAAAAACTCTTTTAGTTGCTGCTCATTACTGCTATCTTTATTTTGCCTCATACTAGAATATTGCTTTTCAATCCATCTACGTCTTTCGGCTTTTTCGCTTTCACTAAGTTCATGGTTCCCTGGAGCGGCAGATAAATCAACCCTTATTTCGGCAGCAGTGGCAGATTCAATACTTGTTACATCACTTTTTTGTCCAAAAGCAGAAGAAGGTACAAAGATACAAAAAACAAACAACGACAGTATTAATACTGCCAAGTATTTTTTCATTTCTAAGACCAACTCCTCCCCTAAATTCGATTCCATATTCGCCCTAGTTGCTAATGTTACTTAATACTATACCTATTAATAACTCACCCTTCTCTTATTATTTTCACAAGACTTAAACCTATCAATGCCGAATTAAACACCCCGGCACTTTAGGTTGATAGGTAATAAATATACATGCCGTACCTACTGAAGCTTTACCAATCATAATTGCCATCGTTGCAATGCACCATAGCAGGTTTTTCCTAAACTTGCCTCTCAACACCCTGCACCCCCCTTCTATAATTTTATAGTTTTGTTTACCTTAGCCCGGACAGTCAATGCCAGTTGCAACCATATCCTGGCTGGTGCCTACATTATAGCGGAAATAATTTCTAAGAAAAGGGATTTGGCACGAGTGGTACCAAAAATGGCACGAACGGTAGCAAAAAATAAAAATAACCCCTTTCTTACCGGATACAGGGGTGAAAAAGTATCAGGAACCGGTTATCGGCATTAACACTTGAGCCGTGAACATGTCATCCTGGTGATTTAACTGCAACAGACCGTCATATTTCTCTACAATATCTCCAACTATGCCGTGTCCCAATCCATGACCGGGACCGGTTTTAGTTGATACCCACCGGTTAGTATGATCGTCGAATTTAACTTTATCATCAGTCGGATTGATAATGCGTATCATGAAATAGCTTTTCCTGGGGCCAACAGTAACGGATATTGCCTTTATTTCTTGCTCATCGGCAATACGCTCCACTGCTTCAATGGCATTGTCAATCAGGTTGCTAAGAAGGGCGGTTAAATCCATGCCATCTAGCTTAATGTCAGAAGGATATACTGCTTCTTTAACTTTTATTTCAATGCCCCGGCGAGAAGCCAGGAGTATTTTACTGTTAAGCACTGTATCCACAATAGGATTACCGCTTTGGATGATTGTTTCCGATGCTTCTTGGGCAGCACTTATTTCCTCCAAATAAGCTGTCAATGCTTCATATTGTTTATTTGTAAGCAATCCTTGCATTACTTGGAGGTGGTTTTTGATGTCATGGCGGAACTTCCGCTGCTCCTGGTATATTGCTTTTAATTCATCCTGGAAAATTGATTGCATCTCCATCTGCTTCAATTTCAATCGCTGTAGCATCAATTCTTTACTTTGATGAGCCATAAGGCTAAAGATTCCAAAAGCCAGAACATTTAGAAATAAGATGGCTAATGAGGCTAAGGTAAACGCCCATTGGGTAGCACTATCTCCCCGAATGAGAGTTTCTCCTGACAGTAACAG
>JAAYOX010000383.1 GCA_012520135.1 Clostridia bacterium | reverse complement strand
GCAAAGGCACATTAATTTTCGTGCCGTGTCTTTCGGCCACATCCATCATATTGAGGGTGTAAACCATAGGTAGCCGGTGCTGGCTTATTTCCAGAGCCAGCTTGATATTTCGCTCCAAATTGGTAGCATCAAGAACACAGATAATCGCATCTGCTCCACCCTCTATCATTTGCGTGGCAACAGCTTCAGCCTCCGATGTTGCTTCCAAGGAATATACCCCGGGCACATCCACTAAAGTGTAGGTTTTCCCGTGGATGTCAACTTTGCCCTCCATGTAGCTAACTGTAGTGCCGGCGAAGTTTGAGCTGATTACATTTATACCGGTCATATAAGAAAAGAAGACGCTTTTGCCTACATTGGGATTGCCCATGAGCAGTATTTTGTTTTCTTTTTTTTGTATACTGCTTAGATCTTCATTGAGATCATGACAAGATGCCATTCCCTTACATTGCCTCCCTAACTACAATTTTTTCAGCTACATCTTTGCCCAAGGCAATCTCACTCATATCCACCGTCAGTAGAACCGGACCTCCCAGTTTATAAGAGTGTTTTTTGAATACCTGTGCATTTTTCCGGATGCCCAAACTCTTAAGTAGTTTCAAATCAGGAATATCCTGAATGATATAAGATTGATTATTCTTTACTTCATAAATATTTTTCATAAGCTTCCTCTCCCCTTAATTTATTAATCGAACTTAATAATATTTATGGTGACTAACTTAGTTAGGTTTGACTAACTTTGTTTGAATTATATAATGTTTGTTTAGTAATTGTCAAGATAAATTTAATAAAAAACCCCAAGCTGTTAAGCCTGGGATTAAAGACAAAAATGGTGTTCCCGGCGGGATTCGAACCCACGACCTACCGCTTAGGAGGCGGTTGCTCTGTCCAGCTGAGCTACGGAAACACATTTATTATTAAGTTAAATAAAGACTAGAAGCAACTGCCTGCTAGTCTGTGTTATCAATATGGCGCGCCCGGGAGGACTCGAACCTCCAACCTCCTGATTCGTAGTCAGTTACTCTATCCGATTGAGCTACGGGCGCCGGTGGCGGAGAGAGAGGGATTCGAACCCTCGATACAGGTTTTAGCCCGTATAATCGCTTAGCAGGCGATCGCCTTCGACCTACTCGGCCATCTCTCCACGAAACAACGACAAAAAGATTATAGCATAGACAATAATAAAAAGCAATTATTCCATCCTGTAATTGATGGAAAAATGGCGGAGGGGGTGGGATTCGAACCCACGGCCCCTTTCGGAGTCACTGGTTTTCAAGACCAGCTCCTTAAACCGCTCGGACACCCCTCCAACCGAAACTATCAACAAAAGCAAAACATAGTATACCACAAAAGCAAAGTAAGTGTCAATCCCGGAAAAAGACCCGGCGGCTTAGTTTAAAGTCCCCTTTTCCTGCTTGCTTTCCTCGTCAAAGGGAAAAAAGTATTTGTTAACAACCAGAGCTACAATAATACCCACGGCGCTATCGATAATTCTATTCACGGAATACATTAGAGGAGTCATCTGCTGCAATCCATCCTCCAGAGTAATTAACACCGACAAAAAAACAATACAGGCGTTAGCCACTGCCCCTTTGTTACCTACCAAATTTAACAGGTAGATAACCAGCATAACCCCCAGACAAATAATAACTGCCTCCAATGGAAAAAAATCAACCACATTTATAACCGAATCTTTAAGGTAAAGAAAAGGTATACCGAGTAGACCGCCTAATACAGTACCGATCATCCGATCTTTGCTCATTTGATAGGAAGTTTCCATGGTGGGGGCCAGGCAGATGATTACTGAAATACAAGCAAAAAACACATAAGGTCTGTGCAACAGATCATACAGTAAGATGCATACCAGCACTCCTAATGCTGTTTTTAGATTACGCAGACCTATTCCCGGTAAATTAGTTTTTTTGATCATTTGTTGAATTTATCACCTGAACGTCTTTCTTTTAAATTTTTAAGGAACAATCCTTTCAATACCGCCCATATAAGGCTGGAGTACTTCCGGAATCCGCACCGATCCGTCAGCTTCCTGGTAGTTTTCCAAAATAGCGGCTACAGTACGTCCAACAGCCACACCGGAACCGTTTAAGGTATGGACATAACGAGGCTTGCTCTTCCCTTCCCGGAAACGGATATTGGCCCGGCGAGCCTGGAAATCCCCAAAATTACTGCAGGAAGAAATCTCCCGGTAGTTATTGAAAGCAGGCAGCCAGACTTCCAAATCATAAGTTTTAGCCGAGGAAAAACCTAAATCACCGGCACAAAGATTTACAACCCGGTAAGGCAAGCCCAATAGCTGCAGTACCCTTTCCGCATTGTTAGTCAGTTTTTCCAGTTCTTCATAAGAATGATCCGGATGAGCGAATTTCACCAACTCTACTTTGTTAAACTGGTGCTGGCGGATTAATCCCCTGGTATCCCTTCCATGGGCTCCTGCTTCCGCTCTAAAACAGGCGCTATAGGCACAATGATAGATGGGCAATTGGGCCCCGTCAAGTATTTCATTGGCGTAAATATTGGTCACCGGTACCTCCGCCGTAGGGATAAGGTATAGATCATGATTTTCAACCTTAAACATATCCTCGGCAAACTTGGGCAGTTGTCCGGTACCGGTCATACTGGAGCTGTTAACCAAAAAGGGAGGGAACAACTCCACATAGTGATGTTCTCCCGTATGTAAGTCCAACATAAAATTGATCAGTGCCCGTTCCAGCCGAGCGCCCAGACCTTTATAAAAGGTAAACCTGGTACCGGTTACTTTGCCGGCCCTTTCGAAATCGAGAATATCCAAGTCTTCGGCTATTTCCCAGTGGGCCTTGGGAGTAAAATCAAACTGCCTGGGCTCTCCCCAGCGTCTTACTTCCTGGTTATCCTCGTCACTTAATCCTTCCGGAACCGAATCATGAGGAATATTAGGGATATTTAACAAAGAAGCCTGGATATCCTCTTCCATAGCCTTTAACTGCTCGTCCAGCTCTTTAATTTGCTGGGAAACTGCTCGCATCTCCTCAATTAAATCTTGGGCCTCTTCCCCGGCTTTTTTCTTTTGAGCAATCGTTTCCGATACTTTATTCCGGCGACTTTTCAACTGTTCCACTTCACCTAAAGTCTGTCGGCGTTTCTTTTCCAGGGCCAGAAAATTGTCCAACCCCATTTCCATGCCTCTCTTTTTCAGGCCTGCTTCAACTAATTCAGGATTTTCCCTGACAAATTTTACATCAAGCATTAGACTGTCTCCTTCCGTATTCTAATAATAAAAAAACTCGCCCCAAATCAGGGACGAGAATAGTTTTCCCGCGGTACCACCCTGGTTAACCGCCTTACAAGACAGTTCACCTTAAAAACCGGGTAACGGCCGGCAACCGGTCAGAGCTTAACCCGTAAAAACGGTTTTCACTCCCCCCTCCAGGTTGCTGCAAGAGACTGCCTCCGACCGGTTTACACCTACCACCGGCTCTCTTTAACAGAAAAGCAATCCTTAAAACCTTTCACCGGGTTTTACCTCTTAATTTTGATCTAGCTTACTATAAAATCAGCCTAAATGCAACTTTTCCTAATCAAAATTTTCCTCTATCATTTGCAAAAAATAATTGAAGGGCCTTGTCTCCCCTTCCTCAGTAAAAAAGGATGAGGCCAGCATATTGCCCTGGCGCGCCATAATGATCCTGCCCCGGCAATAGGCCATAATGCCTACATGGGGTTCCACCTGGGTAATGTAAGCAGGATTATTAAAAACAGCAGTCACCGGTTCAAAGCCAAAGGCCTGGATATACAAGGAAACAGAGAATTTACCTTCCAATCCGTCTCTACCTGCGGTCACATCCATGACATCAAGAGAAGACAAAGAACTATCCGATTTATGCTTAGCCATCAAATATAAACCGGCATTAATACCCCAAATTGGTATTCCCTTTTTAACCTGAGTGAGAACCGGCTCCAGTAAGCCGGTAGACATTAATAATCGCTGTAGAGCAAAAATGTCAGTACCGGCCAATACTAAAGCATCTACCGAGACTACCTGCCCGGGCCCGGTCACTTGAATAGTTGTTACTTCCTTGTCACCCCAAAAATGATCAGGCAGTAAATGATCAGGCATAGAGATAATACCGATTTGCATTAAATACTCCCTTCTGCTTCCTCCTCTTCCTTGCCCACTACTTTGGCCATGGTTACCACCCGGTGACCTTCATCTACCCGCATCACAGTCACACCTTGGGTTACCCGACCGATTCTGGAGATATCATCCACGTCCATGCGGATAATGACTCCCTCACTGGAAATGAGCATTAACTCCTCACCTGGTTCGACTACGGAAATACCAATTACTTTACCGTTCCGCTCAGACATCCGCAGGGCCAAAAGACCTTTGCCTCCTCTGGACTGGGGACGGTATTCTTCTAAGGCAGTTCTTTTGCCGAAACCGTTCTCCGTCAATACCAATAAATCAGCATCTTCCTTGACTATGTCCATCCCAACCACTAAATCGCCGGGCTCCAGGCTAATTCCTTTTACTCCCCGGGCAGCCCGTCCCATGGGACGTACTTGTTCTTCCGGGAAACGGATAGCCATTCCTTCCCTGGTACCTAAAATAATTTCTTTGGTTCCATCGGTATATTTAACACCGATCAATTCATCATCATCATCTAAATGAATGGCAATTAACCCTTCCCGCCTGGAATTACGAAACTGGTCTAAGGATGTTTTTTTAACGATACCTTTTTGGGTAGCCATAAACAGGTAGCCTTCTTCTTCATAATCAACCACCGGGATAATGGCGGTCACCTGCTCTCCTTTCGCCAGTGGCAATAGATTGACCATCGCCGTTCCCCTGGCGGTACGTCCCGCTTCAGGTATTTCATAGCCCTTTAGGCGATAACCTTTACCTTTATTGGTAAAGAAGACCAGATGATGATGAGTGGTAGCGACAAATAACAGCTCTACGAAATCATCCTCCCTGGTAGTTAAACCGGTAATACCCCTTCCGCCTCTTCTTTGGCTCCGGTAAGTAGCCAGAGGTATTCGCTTGATATAACCCCGGTGGGTGACGGTGATCACTATATCTTCCTCGGCAATCAAATCTTCAATTTCCAGTTCCTCTTCTTCCGGGTTAATCCTGGTTCTTCTTTTATCATTGTATTTGGTCTTAATAGCCAATAGTTCTTCTTTGATAATGCCCATTAACAACCTTTCGTTAGCCAAAATCTCTTTTAAATAGGCAATCCGCTTAATCAGTTCCTTATACTCTTCCTCCAGTTTATCTCTTTCCAATCCGGTCAGTTGATGAAGACGCATATCCAAAATAGCATCGGATTGTTCTTTGGTCAGAGAAAACTTAGACATGAGAGCATCCCTGGCAGTTTCCCGGTTGCGGGATTCCCTAATAATTTTGATGACCTGATCCAGGTATTTTAAGGCTATGCGCAAGCCTTCCACAATATGCGCTCTGGCTTCCGCCTTAGCCAGATCGTATTTAGTCCGCCGGGTAACTACTTCTTTTTGATGCTCCAGGTAGTAATAGAGCATCTCTTTGATATTAAGTATCCGGGGACGTCCATCCACTAAAGCCAAATTGATGATACCGAAGCTTTCCTGCATTTGGGTATGCTTGTACAACTGGTTTAAGATAATATTTGCTGCTGCATCCCTTTTTAATTCAATGACGATTCTCATCCCGTTGCGGTCCGACTCATCTCTTAAATCGGAGATACCATCTATTACTTTATCCCTGACCAAATTAGCTATTTTTTCCACTAATTTAGCTTTATTAACCTGAAAGGGTAATTCCGTAACGATGATTCTCTGGCGACCATTGGTCATTTCTTCTATACCGGCTTTAGCTCTTACCTTAACAATCCCCCGGCCGGTACGGTAGGCTTCTTTGATACCTTTCAACCCCAGAATAATGCCTCCGGTAGGAAAATCCGGTCCTTTGATTTTCTTCATTATTTTTTCAATAGGTACTTCCGGATCATCAATTAAGAGCACTATTCCGTCGATGACTTCACCTAAATTGTGAGGCGGTATATTGGTAGCCATTCCTACGGCAATTCCTGCCGAACCGTTAACCAAAAGGTTAGGAAAACGGGAAGGCAGCACTACCGGTTCTTTTAAAGTCTCATCATAGTTAGGAATATAGTCTACCGTGTCTTTATTAATATCAGCCAAAAGCTCCGCCGTAATTTTGGCCATTCTCACTTCTGTATAACGCATAGCGGCAGGACTGTCCCCGTCAACGGAACCAAAGTTACCGTGTCCGTCTACCAAGGGATAACGGGTGGAAAAATCCTGAGCCAACCGTACCATGGCATCGTAAATAGCCGAATCTCCGTGAGGGTGGTATCGAGCCATTACTTGACCTACTACGTGGGCCGATTTACGATGGGGCTTATCGGCAGTCATGCCCATCTCATGCATCGCATAGAGAATCCGCCTGTGTACCGGCTTTAAACCGTCCCGTACGTCAGGCAAAGCCCTTCCTACAATGACACTCATCGCATAGTCAATATAGGATTTTTTCATTTCATCTTCAATGTTAACGGGAATTACATTCCCTTGAAAAAGCTGATTCACGATTATTCACTTCCCTTTATTGGGGATTTTGGCTGGGAATTAAATATCCAAATTCCGTACCTGTTTGGCATGAGCCTCGATAAATTGACGCCGGGGTTCCACCTTGTCCCCCATGAGGACGGTAAATATTTCATCGGCGGCCATGGCATCTTCGGTGGAAACCACCAGCAAAGTTCGTGTTTCCGGGTTCATGGTGGTATCCCATAACTGTTCCGCCTGCATTTCCCCTAAACCTTTGTATCTTTTAATCTCATACTTTTTATCTTTGACTGTAGCCAGATACCGCTCCAGTTCCTCATCGGAATAAAGATACTCTAATTTACTGCCTATTTTCACACTGTAAAGAGGAGGTTGGGCAATATAGACATACTGGTGCTCGATTAACGGTCTCATATACCGGTAGAAGAAAGTTAACAGGAGAGTACGAATATGAGCTCCGTCTACGTCAGCGTCAGTCATAATAATGATCCGGTGGTACCTGGCCTTGCTGATATCAAAATCCTCTCCAATACCGGTACCGAAAGCGGTAATCATATTTCTGATTTCATCACTGTTTAAGATTTTATCTAAACGTGCTTTTTCCACGTTCAATATTTTACCCCTGAGCGGTAAAATTGCTTGAAAGCGCCTGTCCCGTCCTTGTTTAGCAGAACCTCCCGCTGAATCCCCTTCCACCAGGTAGATTTCCGATAAAGCGGGGTCTTTTTCCGAGCAATCAGCTAATTTGCCGGGCAAATTTGATACATCCAAGGCATTTTTCCGCCTGGTCAGTTCCCTGGCCTTCCGGGCAGCTTCCCTGGCCCGGTAAGCATGAACCCCTTTTTCCACTATTTTTTTGGCTACAGCCGGGTTTTCTTCCAGGAAAACAGACAAGCCTTCCCCGACGATGGATTCAACGATCCCTTTCACTTCGCTGTTACCCAGTTTAGTCTTGGTTTGCCCCTCAAATTGAGGTTCCGGCACTTTGATACTGACAACTGAAGTTATTCCTTCCCTAATATCTTCACCGGCCAGATTAGGTTCATTTTCCTTTAAGATGTTGCTTTTCCGGGCATAGTCATTAATCACCCTGGTTAAGGCCGTCTTAAAGCCTACTTCATGAGTGCCGCCTTCCGTATTATGGATATTATTGGTATAAGAAAACAAGTTTTCCGTATATCCCAGGTGATACTGTAAACCAATCTCAACATGCACATCGTCTTTGCTGCCGGCAAAGTAAATAGGTTTTGGGTGCAAAGGATCCTTATTTTTGTTCAGGTACTTAATAAAATCAATAATCCCGCCGTTGTGCAAAAACTCTTCTTTAACATCATTTCTTTCGTCCTTGAGCACAATTTTGACTCCTTTGTTAAGGAAGGACAGTTCCCTTAAACGATGAGCCAAAATATCAAAATCATATACTAATTCTTCAAAAATTTCATGGTCAGGTTTAAAGGTGATTTCCGTACCGGTTCCTTTAGCTTTGCCGATGATTTTAAGCTCAGTAACGGTAATACCCCGTTCATAACGTTGATGATAAATATTACCGTCCCTTTTCACTTTCACTTCCAGCCATTCAGATAAACCGTTAACTACGGAAACACCTACACCGTGCAATCCGCCGGATACTTTGTATTGGCCGCCGCCAAACTTGCCGCCGGCATGTAAGGTAGTAAGCGCTACCTCTACTGCGGGAATACCCATTTTAGGGTGAATATCAACGGGGATTCCCCGTCCGTTATCCCTGACAGTGATACTATTGTCTTGACGAATTATTACGTCTATATGATCACAATAACCAGCCATCGCTTCGTCGATACTGTTATCGACTACTTCATAAACCAGGTGGTGAAGACCTCGACTGGAAGTACTGCCGATATACATTCCCGGTCTCCGTCTGACAGCCTCCAATCCCTCCAACACCTGGATCTGACTGGCATCATAATCTTGTTCCAATATAGGTGGTTTACCTCGATCTTTCAATTATGTAACTACCTCCTTTTGTAGAGCTTGCCCTTCTATATGTCTATACCCCATTGTTTGGCACGTCGAGCCAGGGTCATTGCGGAAATAGTAGACAAATAATATTTATCACTTGTAATAATACAGGATTTTGGCTTACTTTCACCGGCAGGGGCTATCAAATCCTGTTTATTTTCGGCTAATTCCAGCAATTCTTGAGTAGGAACGGCTGATTCTACCGTATCCAGACCAATGATAGCAATAATTTCTTTTAACGGAATAGATATTTCATTGCCAATATGTAGGTACATAATAGCCTCCCCTAGTATATTTTTCCTTGATGCACTCGAAAAATGCTACCTTCCGGTATTCCCGGTTTGTCCAAAAGATCTAATTCCGTTGCGGTAATGACGGTTTGAATCGATTCAGAAACTAAAGACAGTAAATATTCTTTTCGATTTTGATCTAATTCGGAAAAAACATCATCTAACAAAAGGACAGGGTATTCCCCCGTCATTTCTGCCATTAACTTTAACATAGCCAATTTCAATGTCAATACTGTAGTTCTTTGTTGACCTTGGGAACCATAATGGCGTGCATCGATCCCATTGATCAAACAGGTAAAATCATCCCGGTGAGGCCCTACCGATGTAAAACCTTTGCGAAGATCCGTTTGTAATGCATTGCTTAACCTAGACAACAATAGTTCCTGAATTTCCAAAGCCGATGACTCGGCCTTGACTGGTATATCAGGTTGATAAAGGATAGATAATTTTTCTTTATTGCCGGAGAGTTGGTAATGAACCTCTAGAACAATAGGAGCCAATCGAAGTAATACTTTATTTCTGTAGTCAATGATTTGGCTTCCATAATAACTCAACTGCTGATCCCAGACGGCAATTTCTTCGGAAGTTACATTTCCTCTTTTTAAAAGATTATTCCTTTGTATTAAAGTTCTCTGGTATTGAGCTGAGTAATCGTAATAAAGAGGAGTTAATTGTACCAATTTACGATTTAAAAATCTTCGTCTTGATTCCGGTCCACCTTTGATTAAAGTCAAATCATCAGGAGTAAAGATAACGGTAGTAAATTGACCAATCAGACTGCTCAGTTTTCTAAGGGAAGTACCGTTAATTTTGGCTATTTTCCGCCCCTTCTTCACGGCATGTTCCAAAGTTATGGTCCCTTGCCTGTTTTCAACTATCCCTTTTAGTCTGAAATAGTTTTCTCCCCAACGTACTAAATGGAGATCCTGATGCTGGCGGTGGCTTCGGGCCAAACCCAAGAAATGAATACTGTCAATTAAATTACTTTTTCCTTGGGCATTGGCGCCAAGCAAAATATTAAGTTTGGGATGAAAAGCTACCTGTTGGTGGTGATAGTTAGTATAGTTAACCAGCTCTAATTCTTTGATTAACAATGAAAACACCCCTTTAGAGGGGATCAAATACCGCTTCTAACCGGTAAGATCAAGTATAAATAATCTTTTCCGTCGGCAGGTCGAAAAACACCGGGACTCAGATTACCGGTAAGATCGAAATACACTTCTTCCGATTCAATCACTTTTAACGCATCTAACATATACCTGCCGTTAAACTTAATTTCCACGTCCTCCCCTTCCAGATAAATAGGAATTTCTTCGTAAGCCCTGCCTATTTCCTGGGAACGTGCTTCCAGTATTAGAGTATCCCCTTTTGTGGCAATTTTTAACACGCTGCTGGCTATTTTGCTTTTATCCTGTGCTAATAAAGTAGCCCGGTCTACTCCTTCGAAAAAGGACTGGGTGTGGACTTTTATTCTGGTGGAATATTTTTCAGGAATTACTTGTTGATAATTGGGAAATTTACCTTCGATAATTCTACTGATAATTGTAGTGGAATCAAATTTAAAAATGACCTGATTGGAGCCAACCATGATGGAGATCACGGTTTCATCGTCATCTAATAACCTGGTCACTTCCATCAAAGTTTTATGAGGAACGATCAATGATAAAGAAGCTTTATCCTGATTTTCTTCCGGTAATTTAATCGAGGAATAAGCTAAGCGATGAGTGTCAGTGGCTACTACATTTAAAGATTGCCCACCGGTGTTCTCCATGTAAATACCGGAAAAAATTGGACGAAGGCTATCAGTAGCCGCTGCTGAACTTACCTGGTTGATTACTTGTCTAAACTTTCCTGCCTCCAGCTGTATCTTTTGTTTAAGATCAATAACAGGCAATTGGGGATAATCGGAAGGATCCATACCGATTAATTGGGTTTCTGATTTCCCATAGCGAAATAGAAACAGTTGTTCCGGTTGTTGCTGCTCAACAGTAATATTGGTGTCCGGCAATCGTCTGACCAGATCTGATAAATAGCGGGCAGACAGTAGAGCTTGTCCGGTTCTTTCTATCGATAGAAGAGGTAATTCAAATTGAATTAGTATTTCTCGATCGGTGGCTCTGAAAATCAATTTATCTTCCAGAGCTTCCAATAAGATGCCGGTTAAGTTAGGTATGGTTGACTTCGAGGAGACAGCTCTCTGCACAATTTGGATTGCTTTCAATAGCTTTTCTTTTGGACAGGAAAACTTCATTAGAAGTAACCCCCTTGGTGAGATTTGCGATCTTCATGATCTATAGATCTAGTAGTATTAGTAGTAGTGCCTGTGGATATGTTGAAAAGAAAGGTAAACTGTGAACTTGAATAATTCCGTTACTGTGTACAAGCTGTGGAACATTTTTTTATTACTGTGCTATTTTTTCTTTTAACATATTGATAGTCTTTATTAATTCTGTGTCTGTTTCTAATAAAGAGCTTACTTTTTCACAGGCGTGAAGGACCGTGGTATGATCTCTGCCTCCAAATTCATCACCTATTTTGGGTAAGGAGGAGTCGGTCATTTCCCGGCATAAAAACATGGCTATTTGCCGGGGCCAGGCTACGTTTCTGGTTCTTTTTTTGGCCTTAAATTCCTCAACTTTTAGATTAAAGTATTCGGCGCAGCATTCTTGGATGTACCGGATGGTTATTTCTTTAGGCGGTGGAGTGGGAATTAAGTCTTTCAGTGCTTCTTCAATGAAGTCGGGGTCTATGGTTTTGTTTTGTAAGTTGGCATAAGCTGCTACCCTGATTAAGGCCCCTTCTAGTTCTCGAATATTGGATTGAATCTTAGCGGCGATTGCCGTCATAACTTCATCTGACAAGTTAAGATTGTCTTGATCCGCCTTTTTTCGTAAAATTGCTACCCTGGTTTCAAAATCAGGAGGCTGGATATCGGTAATCAGGCCCCATTCAAACCGGGATCGTAACCGGTCTTCTAAAGTAGGAATCTCCTTTGGAGTACGGTCACTGGAGATAACTATTTGCTTATTTGCTTCATATAGAGCATTGAAGGTATGGAAAAATTCTTCCTGAGTACGCTCTTTTTTTGCCAGAAACTGAATATCGTCAATCAGTAGGACATCAATATTCCGGTAACGGTTACGAAATTGTTCAGTCTCGTCGTCTTTAATGGAGTTAATCAGTTCATTTACGAAAGTTTCTGATGTTACGTAGAGTATATTGCTGCTAGGGTTGCGAAGACGGACCAGATGACCGATAGCATGCATCAGGTGGGTTTTCCCTAAACCTACGCCGCCATAAATAAATAGAGGATTATAAGCCCTGGCCGGTGTTTCGGCTACTGCTAAGGAGGCAGCATGAGCGAAACGGTTGGAGTTACCCACAACAAAAGTATCAAAAGTGTATCTGGGGTTTAAATGTAGAGTGCCGGTTTTTTCGGTGGCATCTTCAATTTTGCCGGTAGCCTGGGCCTGTCTATTAGTCTGCTGGGTTTGTTCCAGCCAGTTAATTTTTTCTTCGGGTAAGATAAAAGTGATTTCTACTACATCTTGGTTAAGTAAAAGCTGGAGTGTATTTTTGATTAATGTATAATATCGATCCTTAAGATAATTTTGGGCGAATTCGTTGGGAACCAGAATTACCAATTGTTTGCCATCAAAAAGTAATGGCTCCGTAGGTTTAAACCAGATATCGAAAATTTCCTGACTCAAGTCTTCTTCCAGAATATCCAGCGTCTTTAACCATAGTTCATTTAAAAAAGGTTGGCCAACCATCGGTATTGTGCCTCCTTATTATATGATACGGGATAAAAAGCCTCTGCCGGCAGCAGAAGCTTGTGGACTATTGCTAAGTAATACTTTATATTAAGGGTGATATTCATAGTTTGTTGTTGACATGTGATTAGTGTGATTGTGAGTATTGTTGACAAAAAAATAAACCTTTCGGATACAAAAAAAAAACGGTCCTTTTATAGATGGAGATTTGGGTAAAAAGGTTGTTACAAAAACCCCAATGGGAGTATTTTTATAATAGCAAATCTATAATAGCAAATTTTATCCACAGAATCAATAAGTATTTCCAGTTGTATCCTGAGTTATCAACAGGCTGGTGATAAAAGCCTGTGGATTATGTTTACAATTAAGCAATTTGCGATAGATTCTCAGTGAGTTGTCCACATTTTCCTTGGCTTATTGGTTGTAATCCTTGACAAGCTACTGAAGTGATGGATATAATTACTCTATATGTCTGAGCTACTTATTTTCGATAGTGATGCCGATAGATGGGAGGGAAATTAGATGAAACGAACTTATCAGCCTAACAGGAGAAAGCATAAGAGAGTTCATGGTTTTTTAAAGCGGATGTCGACTACAGCCGGTCGTAAAGTAATAAAAGCCAGAAGAGCTAAAGGAAGAAAAAGATTATCTGCATAGAAGGCCGCGTAGGTGGCCTTTTTCCCGTTTTAGACTTGGATAGTTTGGGGGTTATGGATTGCTGAATCGTAAATATCGCTTGACTAAAAACAGTGAATTTCAGCAAGTTTATAACCATGGTCGTTCTTTTGCAGGCAGTTATGTAGTTCTTTATGTAAAAAAGAACCGAATGGAGCATACTCGAATTGGTTTTACAGTTTCTAAAAAGATTGGTAAGGCCGTGGAGAGAAACCGGATCAAAAGGATAATGAGGGAAATTTGCCGGCTAAATCTGGAGCGGTTTGCCGGGGGGTATGATTTAATTTTTGTTGCCAGGCGAAAAATTAAAGGAATCGGCTACCGCTTAGTCGAACATGAGATGGGAAAACTGTGCATAAAGGCAGGAGTATGGCGTGACTAAGATATTGATTTTACTGATCCGGTTTTACCAGCGTTGTATTTCACCTTTGTTGCCTAAAAGCTGTCGCTTTTATCCTACCTGTTCCGAATACTCTGTCTTGGCTTTACAGAAGTATGGTTTGTTTAAAGGCGGGTTTTTGGCTTTAAGAAGAATTGTGAAATGTCACCCTTTCCATCCCGGGGGCTATGATCCTGTCTGAAATTCGTGGTAATTGGAAAAGGTAATAATAAACTATGGGAGGTGGATCCTGCAAAAGGTGCCCTTAGGGGTGGTTTGATGCAGGGAATAATTTGTTTGGAGCGCTAGTGAATTTTCTTTCGGATTCCATTCAGTTTTTTTACAACATTACTGTTAGTTTAGGTATTCCTAACTATGGTATTGCTATTTTGTTTTTTACCATTGTAATCAAAATTATTTTATTCCCGTTGACTGCGACACAAGCCAGATCTATGAAAAAAATGCAGGAAATCCAGCCCAAAATCAAGGAGATGCAGGAAAAGTATAAAAAGGATCCCCAAAAGGCGCAACAGAAGATCATGGAGTTGTACCAGCAGGAAAAGATTAATCCTTTTGGAGGATGCCTGCCTTTGCTGGTGCAAATGCCGATTCTGATTGCCTTATTTAACTCTTTACGGACCTTCTTTGACCCTGTGCGTCATCCGGAATATGTGAATTTGGAGCATGCCTCTTTCTTGTGGGTTCCTAACTTAGGATCTCCGGATCCTTGGCTATTACCTATTTTAGCCGGTCTGTTCACTTTCTTGCAAAGTAGAGTCAGCATGGGTAATTCCAATGATCAGACACAAAAGACGATGCTTTATGTGATGCCCTTGATGATGGCTTGGTTTGCTCGGAGTTTTCCGGCAGGTCTGTCCCTGTATTGGGTGATGTATAGTATTATGAGTGCTTTGGAACAGTGGTTTATCCGGCGTACTCCGAGCGGTGTGAAAAAGGAGGAAGTTGCTTAAGACATGAAAACTTTAGAGATCACCGCTAAGACTGTGGATGAGGCAGTACAGACTGCCCTAAAAGAGTTGCAGGTTGATTTGGAGCAAGTAGAAGTGGAAGTATTGGAAGAGCCGTCTAAAGGGTTTTTAGGGATTATTGGATCAAAAATGGCTAAGGTTAAAATTACAGTGAAAGAAGATCCTTTAGATATGGCCAAAGCGTTTTTACAACCCATTCTGGATAAGCTTGGTGTGAAACCGGAGATTAGAACCTCCAAAACTGACAAGTATTATCATTTGTCTTTTCATGGCTCCCGGTTAGGAATCTTGATTGGTCATCGGGGAGAAACCCTCGATTCATTGCAGTACCTGTGTAATTTGGCGGTCAATAAAAAGCTGGAAAACAGGGTGCATATTATTTTAGACGTGGAAAATTATCGTCAGCGGCGGGAAGAGACTTTAATTAAACTGGCTCGCAAACTGTCTGACAAAGCTAAAAGGACCGGCCGTAAGGTAGTTTTAGAACCGATGAGTCCTCAAGAAAGACGTATTATTCATACAGCATTGCAAAATGATCCGGAAATCCAGACTTTCAGTGAAGGACAGGAGCCCTATCGTAAAGTGGTTATTAGTTTAAAATAGTCTTTGTCAGAGCCCAGCGATGCAGGAGTTGCTGGGTTTTCTTAATCTAAGCTAACCCGGTTCTTGAACAGGGTTGATTGTGGGATGTTTTTTAGATTAAAGTCAGGTCATAATAGTGATGACTACAAGGATTAGGGCGGGTGTACAGCTATGGAAGATACCATCGGTGCCATTGGAACGGCTTTAGGGGAAAGCGGTATTGGGATTGTCCGCTTAAGTGGTCCGGATAGCGAACATATTATTGAACAATTATTTATTCCTGTAAACCGGGAAAATTGGAGCCGGCGGCAAAGTCACAGGCTTTATTTAGGTCATTTTCGTAAAAGCGGTAGTGGGCAGGAAGTTATTGATCAGGTACTGGTAGTCATTATGAAAGGGCCTCACAGCTATACCGGGGAAGATGTGGCGGAAATTCACTGTCACGGCGGATATTTGGTCGTCAGGTCTGTTTTGGAAGCTGTGCTGAACCAGGGAGCCAGGTTAGCGGAGCCCGGGGAGTTTACTCGCAGGGCTTTTTTAAACGGCAAACTTGATTTGGCTCAGGCGGAGGCCACTATCGATTTAATTCGCTCTAAAAGCAGGACAGGGCTGGCAATAGCCGTAGGTAATCTTGACGGTAAGCTGTCTCAACTAATAGATTACTGTCAAGAAGAGCTGTTAAGGATTTTGGCTTACTGTGAAGCATCCATTGATTTTCCCGAAGACGAAATTGAAGTAATGCAACCTGAAGAAATAGAAGAAATTATTACTTCTGTGATCAATCGTCTGGAAAGATTACTGGCTGATTTTGATAAAGGACGCCTTCTACAGGATGGAGTTAAAACGGTAATTCTGGGTAAACCAAATGTAGGCAAGTCTAGTTTGCTCAATGCTATTTTAGGCAGGGAAAGGGCTATCGTGACTGATATTCCAGGCACTACCCGGGACTTAATTGAAGAATATGTTGATTTAGGCGGTATCCCTTTGCGAATGGTTGATACGGCGGGAATCAGGCCTACGGAAGATTTGGTGGAGAAAATCGGAGTAGAGAAAACTAAAGAAGTGCTAAAAGAAGCGGACTTAGCTTTACTGGTGCTTGATGCTGCCACCGGTTTAACGGATAACGATCAACTGGTTTGGCAGTTGGCCAAGGAAGCTGGGGTACCCCTTATCGTATTAATTAATAAAGTAGATTTAGACGAAGTTGCTATTGGTAGAGAACAATTGAAACAGATGGACTCTGGTTTAACGGTGCTTGAAATCTCAGCCTTATCCGGCTACGGCTTACCTGCATTGGAGGAAAAGGTACAGGAAATGGTCGGTCTGGGAGAAGTGCGCTGGGAAGGAGAACCGTTGATTACCAGGCTTAGACATCGACAGGCTGTGACTAAGGCAGTGGATCATTTGAAACAACTGCTGGTATCGCTGGAGCAAGGGCTGCCTGAGGATTTTTTGACTATTGATTTAAGAGGTGCCTGGGAAGCATTGGGAGAAATCAACGGGAAAACCGTGGGAGAAGATGTTCTGGATAGGATCTTCGCTGAGTTCTGTATTGGAAAATAGATGCCACAAGAAGGGATGAGATAATGGGGTTCCGGGCAGGTAACTATGATGTAATCGTGGTGGGAGCCGGGCATGCCGGTTGTGAAGCAGCCTTGGCCAGCGCTCGTATGGGCTGTGATACATTGTTGATCACTTTGAATTTGGATCAAATTGCTTTGATGCCTTGCAATCCGGCCGTTGGCGGCCCAGCCAAAGGGCATTTGGTTAGGGAAATAGACGCCTTGGGAGGCCAAATGGCCATTAATACCGATTTAACGGCGGTACAGATTCGCATGCTTAATACGGGCAAGGGACCGGCGGTCAGAGCATTGCGTGCCCAATCGGATAAGCAGCAGTACCAAGCCAGGATGATCGAAACGGTAAACCGGCAGCCCGGTTTGACTGTTAAACAGGGGATTGTAGAAGAAATTTTGACTGAAGCAGGTAAAGTAGTAGGGGTAAAGGTTAAAACCGGGCTTACTTACGGTGCCGGGGCCGTTATTCTAACCGGCGGTACATATTTGGGAGGACGGGTTTTGGTGGGTGAGATTTCTTACCCCGGAGGGCCCAACGGTCAATTGGCGGCGGAAGGGTTGTCAGCCAGCTTGGCATCCTTGGGGATTAAGTTGGGGCGTTTTTCAACCAGTACCTCTCCTCGAATCGATGCCGCTACTGTTGATTACGATCAACTGGAAGAACAAAAGGGGGACGAACCTCCATCATTTTTTTCGTTTATGAGCAAAGATCTTACAATTTCTAATTTGTCCTGTTGGTTAACTTATACTAATGAGGTAACCCACAAGATTATCAGGGAAAATGTGGCCCGGTCTCCTGTTTATGGAGGAGAAATTCAGGGGGCAGGTCCCCGGTACTGTCCTTCAATTGAGGATAAAATAGTTCGCTTTGCGGATAAGACAGCTCATCAAGTTTTTCTTGAACCGGAAGGATTAGATACCCAAGAAATGTATGTACAGGGTATTACAACCGGCTTACCGGAAGATGTTCAACTGGCGTTGCTCCGTTCCATCCCTGGGCTGGAACAAGTGGAAATAATGCGGGCAGGATATGCTATTGAATATGATTATCTTTTACCTCATCAGTTAGACTTGACTTTGCAGGTAAAAAAGTTCCCGGGTTTGTTTTCCGCAGGGCAGATTAACGGTACCTCCGGTTATGAGGAGGCAGCGGCTCAGGGGCTGATGGCGGGTATTAATGCCGCTTTAATGATTCAAGGGAAGGAGCCATTGATTCTTAAGCGTTCCGATGGTTATATCGGAGTTTTAATTGATGATTTGGTTACCAAGAATATTACGGAGCCCTACCGGGTTTTGACTTCCCGGGCAGAATACAGGTTATTATTGCGTCATGATAACGCCGATTTACGCTTGACGGAAATTGGCCGTACCGTTGGATTGGTTACAGATGAACGATACGAAGCATTTTTGCGGAAAAAGGAACAAGTTGAGCGGGAATTAAAAAGATGGGATAAAATGTTTGTTTTACCTACAGAGCCGGGTTTGAACGAAGTGTTGGCTCAAAAAGGCAGCAGTCCTCTAAAACAGGCTACCAATTTGACCACTTTGTTAAAACGTCCGGAATTAAGTTACGAGGACCTGGAAAGATTTTTACCTCACGAACAGTTATCCCAAGAGGTTAAGGAGCAGGTAGAAATACAAGTTAAGTATGAAGGTTATATTAATAAACAGTTGCAGCAGATTGAGCGATTTAATAAATTGGAAAATAAAAGATTATCACCGGACATGGATTACAGCGAGATTAAAGGCTTATCCCTGGAGGCCAGAGAGAAGCTTAATGAAGTAAAACCTCTGTCTATTGGACAGGCCTCCCGGATTGCCGGGGTTTCCCCTGCCGATATTAATGTATTGTTAATTTATTTGGAACAACGAAGAAGGAAGCGAAAAGAGGATGACTGATTTTTTAACGGTTCTGGAAAAGGGTCTAGGTGAACTGGGTGTTGATTTAACTGAAAACCAAAAGGAGCAGTACCTGAAGTATTTAGGTCTATTGACAGAATGGAATCAAAAAGTAAATTTAACGGCTATTAAAGAGGAGCGGGAAATTGCTGTGAAGCATTTTCTTGATTCCTTGGCTGCAGGAGTGTATTTTAATTGGCATAACCAGGGTAAAATGTTAGATTTAGGTTCGGGGGCCGGGTTCCCCGGTTTGGTCCTGAAGATTTGGCAGCCGGATAAACAAATCGTCCTGGTGGATTCGGTGCAAAAAAAAGTTAACTTTATGAATGAGGTAATAGAAAAGCTAGGGTTAGAAGGTGCCATAGCTTTGCACAGTAGAGCGGAGGATTTGGGTAGAGACGGTACCCATCGCCAGCAGTATGACATGGTAATGGCCCGGGCTGTAGCAGGTGTGCCGG
The DNA here is from genome assembly GCA_012520135.1 of Clostridia bacterium. GTDB lineage: Bacteria > Bacillota > DULZ01 > DULZ01 > DULZ01 > JAAZDD01. The sequence goes on along the minus strand of JAAYOX010000383.1, from coordinate 5,925 downwards.
TGTTATGTGAATACTGTTTGCCTTTACTTGCTGTGGGAAGTTACTTCTATGCTCTTAAAGGACCTAATTATCAGGATGAACTGGAAGCCGGTGAGTATGCCATTAAAGTGCTGGGGGGACGAATAGAAGAAATAATAAATTATGATTTACCCGTAGAAGGGGATCAACGTTCCTTGATTATCATTAAAAAGGTCAAGCCAACGCCTAAAGAGTTTCCTCGAAAAAGTGGCCTGCCAAGTAAAAAGCCCCTTATACAGTAGTTATTACCGGTTGCCAGTCTTCAGCCTTTAATCCTGCATCTTGGAGTAGCCCTCTGATTAACATCAATTTGATCTTTGTCTACAATCTGGAACCACTGTTAGGTGGTTTTTTTATTTGTGGGCAGGAACCGGGTTAACGGTTGTGGAATGTATAAGCGGATTGGTGGAGATTTTTAGGAAACAGGTGATGAATATGGGCCGGGTAATAGCGATTGCCAATCAAAAAGGGGGAGTAGCCAAGACTACTACTGCCATTAATTTGGGCGCTTGTTTAGCCGAATTAGGGCAGAAAGTGTTATTGATTGATAACGATCCACAAGGCAATGCCTCCAGCGGTTTGGGTATTAACCGGTTACAAACTGTTCGTTGTATTTATGATGTGTTGATTAACGGAGTTCCCATGGAAAGTGTGATTGTCCAAACTGAATTGGAGAATCTACACCTTGTGCCGGCTACTATTCAATTGGCAGGTGCCGAGATTGAATTGGTAGCGGCCATTTCCCGGGAGATGAAGCTGAAAAAAGCATTGCAGCCTATCAGAGACCGCTATGATTATATCTTATTGGATTGTCCTCCTTCTTTAGGGTTATTGACTCTAAATGCTTTGACGGCTGCTGATTCAGTTTTGGTTCCTATTCAATGTGAGTATTATGCTTTGGAGGGTTTAAGCCAGCTAATGAATACTATTCAATTGGTGCAAAAGCATTTGAATAGTGAATTGGAGCTGGAGGGAGTTGTCTGCACTATGTTTGATGCCCGGACTAATCTTTCCATTCAAGTGGTAGAAGAAGTTAAGGAGCATTTTAAAGATAAGCTGATGAAAACCATTATTCCCAGGAATGTGCGGTTAAGTGAAGCTCCCAGCTATGGACAACCGATAATAACCTATGATCGCCGGTCAAAAGGGGCAGAGGTGTATATGGAATTGGCAAAGGAAGTGATTAGTAAGTAATGGCTAAGCGTGGTTTAGGTAAAGGCCTGGAAGCTTTACTGCCTTCTAATTTCAGTCTTCAATCCGGGAGGGAACCGGAGGAACCAGGGAAGAAAATTGTCGAATTGAAGATAGATGAGATCGTGCCTAATCAGGACCAGCCAAGGCGCCGGTTTAATGAAGCGTCATTAACTGAACTGGCTGCTTCCATTGAAGAGCACGGTATAGTTCAGCCTATCATTGTCAGGAAATTGGAACAGGACGGTTATCAAATAGTTGCCGGTGAGCGACGTTGGCGGGCTTGCCGGATAGCCGGGAAGAAGTTTATCCCTGCAATTATTGAAGATTTTAATGATCAAGAACTTTTGGAGATAGCCCTGATTGAGAATATCCAGCGAGAAGACTTAAATCCTTTAGAGGAAGCTAGGGCTTATAAAGTATTAATAGATGAACACGGTCTTTCGCAAGAGGCTGTGGCTGCTAAAGTTGGAAAAAGCAGACCTTTTGTAGCTAACATGTTGCGGTTGTTGAACTTGGCTCGTCCTGTGCAGGAGATGCTGGCTGCCGGGGAACTATCGGTAGGCCATGGCCGGGCTATTTTGCCTTTACCTGAAGATGGACAGGTAACTCTGTCTAGGAGGATAGTTAGGGAGGGACTTTCCGTCCGGGAAACTGAGGCGTTAGTGAAGGGTATTTTGACTTTAGCCGGCAACAGGGCTAAAGAAAAGCAGAAAAAGGAGCGGCAGCATGCTTTGGAAAAGAGTTTGGCCATGGATTACCAAGACCGTCTCAGGGAACGGCTGGGTACCAAAGTAGAGATTAATCAGCAGGGTGATAAAGGAAAAATTATAATTGAATACTATAGCCCTGAGGATTTGCACCGGGTATTGGAGTTTTTCTTTACTGAGGAATAATTGGAAGAGTCTTCTATGTTTCAGGTTAAAGATCTTATCAAATTATACAGCCGGGAGCTGTAATGTTGAATCAGAAATCCTTTTATGCCGGAAGCATAGAGGATTTTTTATGCTCATAAGGAATGTTTCACGTGAAACAAATTAAGTCGATGAGGAGTGTTAATCAATATGGTTGGATTATATGTTATGCGAATTTTTTTCCTGCTTTTTTCACTGGTGATACCGGCCGTAATCTTGTATTTTGTTATTAAGTTAGCTGTCAAAAAAGCAGTTAAAGAGCTAAAAGACGAAGGTACACTTTAGCGATGAACAAAAAAGACAAGCTATATAATGTGATCTTTCCGGTTTGGTTTTTATGGTTGGTACCACCGGTTATTTTTGTTGCTGCTCTAGGGAACTTTGTGGTGGACAGTGTGGTATTATTATTGGCTTATCGGTTATTTATTGTAGGGCAGAATAGTGTTGGCCTGTGGGGTTTATACCGGCAATCGATTATTAAAGTTTGGCTATTTGGCTTTTTGGCCGATTTTATCGGCACCATCCCCCTAATTGGTTTAGTAGCTACAGGTTTGTTTCCTCTTCCTTACGAGGTAGAAACAGCCATCATGTGGAATCCTTGGACTAACAGTGCTGCTCTTCTTATTGTTTTTGGATGTGTGGTCTTGGCTGGGGCCTTAGTATTCTTTTTCAATAACCGGTTTGCTTTAAAAGAAGTAATTCCCCATCAAAAGGAGAGGTTTAAAACTGCTGTCTTATTGGCAGTATTGACGGCTCCTTATACTTTGCTGCTTCCTACGGAGTGGTTCTATTGTTGAACCGGTAATAAGTATGTATATGGGAGGATGACGTTATGATGGGACAAAATATGGACATTTTTATGGGCATGTTTAGTTATTCCAGTATTAGCCTTGCTATAATTAAACAGATATTAGAGATACTATTCTACCTGGCAGGAATTAAATTATTTTTTAAGGGAGTTAAGGCGTTAGATATCTATATAAACAAAAATAATCATTGGCAGTAGAATACATATTACGATGTATCATACTGTTGTCAAAGTACTATGTTAGTAATGCCCTTAGGGATAGTATTGTTACCACAGTGCAGTTCGAGTTTCCTATTTTGTAATAAGATACTATCAGCTTGTTTTCAGTACCCATACTGTAGCGCCGGTTTTACCCGTAAATCCCACCCTAGCCCTGACGACTGAGGACTGGTTATTAATAGCTGTTCATGTCGGAATAATGGCTCCTCTTTTAATCATTTCTTATTGTTAGGTAGTTAGCAAAAGGCTATTGGATAACTAATTGGATTTTTATATTGGCTAAAATACAAACACTTACTTATCCTGTGTGGATATGCCGAGGAATGTCCCTACTTGAGGTGATAACATTGATTCATTTAGCAACAGGATTATTCTTGGCCTTTATCGCTTACTTGATTAAATATAAACAATGGAGTTGGTTAATAGCCGGCTATAATACGGCCAGTAAAGAAGAAAGAGAGAAATATGACACCTCAGCTTTATGTGCTGTTGTTGGCAACTTAATTTTTATCCTTGGAGGCGTTTGTTTTATTGGAGCCTTGGGGGAAGTTCTCAAAATTGATTGGCTAATAACCTTTTGTTGGATAATATTTACTTTGACCACTTTAGTAGGGATTGTATATATGAACACCGGAGGACGGTTTAAGAAAGTTAAATAACTATTTAATTGTTTCACGTGAAACAATTAAAGCAATAGGGGGAGAATAATAATTAAAACGCCGGCATAAAACGGCCTAAGACTGGGCAGAAAATGATGACATTGCAAGGACATTGCAGATTCGAACAGCAAGAATCTCTATGTCCTTTTTTTGCTGGAGATTGATCCCATAGGTTTGAAACTAGATGTTCAAAATGGAGTGTGCTACCCTTATGTAAAGGCTAATCTCCTAGCACTTTGCTAACGGACAAACTTAACTGGAGATGCATTAGCTATGCCAAACAGGTATAACTAAAATGGGGGGAAATCGGTGAAAAAGACAATAGCGATCATGGTATTAATGGCAGTAATTTTAACAGTAATATGGTATTATAAGGAAAACAAACATAATCCGGTTGGTATGAATGAACCAACAGAACAGGAAACACAACTTGTTGATAGGATAATGGAGCAGATGACTCTGGAAGAAAAAGTAGGGCAAATGCTGATGCCTGACTTGCGGATGTGGGAAGGAAGCAATACTACAGAGATGAACCCTGGGACAATCAAGCTAATTCAGGATTACCATTTAGGAGGAGTAATCCTGTTTAGCAAAAATATCGTTAACCGGGAACAATTAATTCGGTTAACCGGTGCTCTGCAAGAAGTGTCCGGGGATATACCACTTTTAATCGCTATTGACCAGGAAGGTGGCAGTGTAAGCAGGATACCTGATGGCACTAATATGCCTGGCAACATGGCTCTGGGAGCCACCGGCTCTGATGAACTGGCCTACCAAGTAGGCTTTACAATTGGGCAGGAGTTAAAAGCTTTAGGAATTAACTTGAATTTCGCTCCGGTGATGGACGTGAATAATAACCCGGCCAATCCGGTAATAGGCATTCGTTCCTTTGGTGATGATCCAGGATTGGTGGCTGATCTGGGAGTCCAATATGCCAGGGGTCTCCAGGAAGCAGGGGTAGGGGCAGTAGCAAAACATTTTCCGGGACATGGAGATACAGATGTGGATTCCCATTTGGGGTTGCCCTCCATACCACACGATTTAGACAGATTGGAGTCGGTAGAACTTAAACCCTTCCGGGAGGCAGTAGCCAATGGGGTGGATATGATTATGACGGCCCATGTTACTTTTCCCGCTGTAGATGACAGCGGATTGCCGGCTACTTTGTCTTACCCGGTGTTGAACGGTCTTCTTCGTCAGGAAATGGGCTTTGAAGGGGTTATCGTAACCGATGCTTTTACCATGAAAGCCATTGCGGATCATTTCGGTGAAGGTGAAGCGGTAGTAACTGCCATCAAAGCCGGTGCAGATCTAATTCTCATGCCTAATGATGTAGAATTGGCTTATCAATCTATTCTTGAAGCGGTGGCTTCCGGTGAGCTGAGCCATGACCGTATTAACCAATCAGTAAGACGTATTCTTGCTTTTAAGGAAAAAAACGGCTTACTCCGGCATGAGGATAAGAATATTTCAGCAGCAATAGAGTCAGCACAAAAACTGATCGGTCATCCTGAACATCGTCTGATCGAGCAAAAAGTGGCGGATGAAGCGGTTACTTTAGTGGCAAATCCGCATCAGGCTGTTCCTTTAAAGCCGGAAGTGGGCGCAAAGGTCTTGCTCCTTGCTCCAAAACAAACCCAAGTGGATTTAATGGCCAAGGCAGCCGAGGAAGTCTTGGCGCGGCAGGAACCGGAGGTCATGCTGGAAAAAATGGTTTATGAGGACTTAAACCAGTTATCTTTGGATGTAAGCGTCGATTATATAATCCTGGCTACCGAAAATCTAAAAGAAGACACAACACTGCCTTTTGACACCGGAAAACTGGCAGTGATCGGCCTTGGTACTCCATACGATACTAAGTATTTACCTGATGTTGCTTACCTGGCTGTTTACGGTGCAGAGTATCCTAACATGTTGGCAGGAATGAAAGCAATTTTTGGTGTGATGGAGCCATCAGGTCAACTGCCTGTAAATATTCCGGAGTAGAGATAGTACTCTGGCTGCAGGTACGGTTAACGAGCATGTTAATAATTATGAAACCATAATACAAAAGGAAAAGAGGGATATTGGTTTTGGCCGGACTGTTGTCAATAGTATTTGGAATACTGACAATATG
>JAAYOX010000382.1 GCA_012520135.1 Clostridia bacterium | reverse complement strand
TTGCCCCTGAATTTAATTCTGGGGTGGTTTTTCAAAACCAGGTTATTCCCCCTGATATGGGTCATATGCTCAGGCTTACTGCTATTGGATCGCTCCGGGTAGTTGATCTCTTTTTCAACCGCGGTCTCTTGTAAGGGAAAAATTTTCCTCACCGGCTCGGATCCATCCACCACTTTTATCCGCCGCTCACTTAAAAACTGAGCTGCTGCGGGAGTCAGCCGGCAGCCTTCAGGCAGGTTGAAGGAAGTAAACTCGGATTTTTTATACATTTCCCGGAGTTCAGTTTCCGTTATCGCTCGCATCGTCATCGACCTCCCTCATCATCCTGTGTATTCTACAGGACTTTTTGCCACTTCGATTACCGCCTCCCGAAAAGCCTCACAAGCAGCTTTACAAGCACTCTGAGAACCTGTCAACAATGCACCCCCGAAGTTGGTTTCCGACGGAGGCCCGAACCAGACCTTCATCTCAACTTGAGCCGCTTTTAAGGCTGCATCTAAACCGTAAACAGACTCTAGTGGAGGAGCAATCAAGTAGGCAATAGGTTCACCGGGTTCTATCCCACAAACTTTGGACAAATAAGTTCCGGTACGGTAAATGGTATAAGCATAAAATGCTATCTTTCCTTCCAGATCAGCAGTATAAAAACAGGCATCCTCTTTAATCAACTCGCCGGCAGCAGCCAAGCCTGCTTTGACTTCCGCCGGATCAGGCCCGGCCAGGATACCGATAAACTCCCCGGACAGGGGACCGGAAGCATGGGCGGCACCGGCGTAAAAAGACTGGGCATATACTACTTCCACATCTGCATGTTTAGTTGCTTCGTCAACAGCAGTGAAGCCTACATCATCAATATTACAGGTAAACATTCCGATACTTTTCTGATCTGACCGAAGCTTCAACTTCCCGGAAAGATCAGCGGCAACGTTAGGGATCAGCCTAACGGCCAGAATATCGGCCCTGATAGGATCCATTACGGCCATGGGTATCCACCTCCTACCTTTCATCCTCACTGATTACCGACACCGTAACTGTCAAACACCAAGGTTTTCACTACAACAGGAACTACTCTCCCGCCAAACAAAGGTTTCCCGATATCGATATAATCGCCTTCATCTACCCTCACCTGGTCGATACAGACTATTTGAGCACCATCCCCCATTTCCACCCGGAGGGTTTGTCCCAATACTTTGGCACAGTCTTTGTTCAGCACCACTATTAAAGGTGTATCCCTGGTCAGGTAGCTTTTGCTGCCCTTAACAATACCTTTAGCCAACTTTTGGATACCGGTAAAGGTGGCCGGCTCCGGTCCATCCATGGCCAGGGCTACCTGCCGGGCAGAGCCATCGGCTGTTACTTGTGCCACGGCTCTTTCGATGATCCTCCCGATTTCTTCAAGGTCAGCGGGAACCCCGTCGGGAAACGGGGAAATAACCGGTACATTACGCATAGGAAGGCTTTCTTCTCTGATCGAAATAGTGCTACCGCTTAAGCTCACGGAATGGGTACCGGCTCCAATTACTGTAGCTCTGATGGTTTCTCCCGGCTTGATTAGCTCCATACCGGTGGCTTTCAATTTTTCCCGGACGGCCCACCCTAAAAGCGGACCGATATCTCCGTAGCCGGAAACCTCAGTTACCAGCATGGGCTTAAAGTCACTGTAGACATAATCCGCCACTCCACCGGAAATCATCACTTTTTCCACCGGATAATCCAGTTTAAGCGGTTCCGTCATCATGAGTCCTTTGGTTAAGTCAGAAAGACCCGTTGTACCAATTACTTCCACTATACAATCAGCCATTAATTGGGCTATGGTTCTCAAATCTGCCATGCTCACCTTATCGCCTACTTGCAGGGGAAGTCCCGCTTCTTTCAGCACTTCACGAGCCGGCTGGGCAATATAGGTGATCCTGTCTCGTCCACGTTCCAGTTCAATCAGGCGACCGCCAACATTAACGCAAGCAGTATCAATAGCCCTGCCTTCTTTGAAAACACCGATATTGGAAGTTCCACCGCCGATATCGATATTAACGGTCACACGGTGTCTTTCCTTGGAATACCCTGCTGCACCGGAGCCCTTGCCGGCCAAAATGCTTTCCAAGTTTACCCCGGCTGTAGCAACTACAAAGTCTCCTGCCAAGCCTGCCATGGACAGGATAATGTTTTGGGCATTATCTTTTTTGGCAGTCTCGCCGGTAATAATTACTGCTCCCGTATCGATCTCCTGTGCAGTCAAACCTGCTGCCCGGTATTCAGTTTCCACAATCCGGGCCACCGCCACGGCATCGATTACATCGTGATCTTTAAGGGGAGTAAAATAAATGTCACTTCTATGCAATATTTCTTTATCAATAATCTCCATACGGGGCACTGCCGAGCCCGGAGCAATATTCTTAATGGTTAAACGGCTTATCACCAATTGGGTGGTAGTTGTACCAATGTCTAATCCTACACTGATAATAGTTTGATCACCGGAAATGAAACTCACCACCTTTAGGCCGGAGCCGTTGTCTTACTGCAAATTTAATTTGATTCCACTGCATTTTTGAGCCAAGATCTGCTTCACAATATCCACCAAATGGGCACCTGCTTCAACGGCAGGAGTGCCTCCCTTATGAATATTACTAACTACGGTCCTTTCGCTTTCTACCATTCCCTCTCTGGGGTTATAAGCAAGATATGCACTGAGACTTTCCGCATTCGCCAAACCCGGCCGCTCCCCGATTAACACCAGGGCAGCTTGGGGTTTCAACACTTCTCCGATGCAGTCCATAATCGCTACCCGTCCGTATTTTACAAACAAAGGGGTACCGGTACTGATATTGGCCTGATTCAAACCTTGAAGGAAAGCCGGCAAGAGGTCAGGCACATTAGCCTCCACCGCCGTACTGGATAGTCCGTCGACTACGATGATTTGCAGTTGAACGCCGGCTGTACCCATCTTCTCCAGGATCTCCCTGCTTTTGGGACAGAGTTGCCTGCCTAAATCCGGGCGGGTCAAAAACTCATCTTTATCCCGGCAGGCACTTTGCAATTCCGTCAAGTTAAATTCCCGGATAAATGCTTCAGAAACATCATTCAGAACTGCATCCTGGGCCGTTGCATGAGCGGCCCTAAACCTTACCAGGGTATCTGTCAACGGCCTACTACCTGCCCGCCAAACACCAATCTGGGCAGGAGTCGAAGTTTTCATGGCTTGATAAAAGTCGCTGTCTACCGGGTTAGGTACTTTGA
>JAAYOX010000381.1 GCA_012520135.1 Clostridia bacterium | reverse complement strand
TAGTAAAGATAACAATAAAAATGCAATAGCGGCTATTGCGGAAATGCGGCTCAATAAATCATCCAACCCTTTCTTTTTGCCAAACAACTGCTCTGCTCCTCCGGCAATTGCCCCGGATATACCCGCACTCTTCCCCGATTGCAATAATACCGTAGCAATTAAGCCTAATGCAGCAATCACTTGTAGCACCGTAATAAAGGCCTTCATCCTGCCATCACCTCCCATACCTTTACAACAAATCTATTCTAGCACAATTGCTCCGGGAACACAACAAACAGCTGTAGTTCCAATGGCATAACGGGGAATGGGGCAACAAACACACCACTGCTTTAACAGGGTAAAGTTTCGCCAATCAGTTAGGATCTCCTTCTGTTGTTCCAAAAGTTACCCGTTATTTTTTTCTCAAATAAGAAGGATTTTCCTGTCTCCTGCTTCACTTCCCTCGCAGCTTGAGGCAAATTATACCGGCGGTACCTTGTTTCAGACCGGCAAAATAGCGCGAGACAACAATATTTGCTATTTGCTCAGCAGGCGTTGGGCCACATCAACAGCCACCGGTGACCTGTCTTCAGTCGTCAGGGCTCGGATCAGCCTTTTAGCTAAAAACCGCACCATACCCTGAATACCGGTGATTAAATGAGAAACTGCCCAGTGGCCGGCAAATATTGCTGTCTCGTCCGGACAGGATAGGCTAACAGTTATGGTTTCAGATTGTAAAAGGCACTCAGACCCTGGTATTGGGCCAGTTCTCCCAAATCCTCTTCAATCCGCAGCAGTTGGTTGTATTTGGCCACCCGATCGGTTCTGGAGGGAGCACCGGTTTTAATCTGCCCGGCGTTAGTGGCCACGGCAATATCAGCGATAGTCGTATCCTCCGTTTCCCCTGAACGGTGAGAAACGACAGCAGTATAACCGGCTCTCTTTGCCATTTCAATAGCGTCTAGAGTCTCTGTCAGGGTACCGATCTGGTTAACTTTAATCAAAATGGCATTAGCGGTTTGGCTGTTAATTCCTTGAGCCAGCTTACCGGTGTTGGTTACGAAAAGATCATCCCCTACCAACTGTATTTTTCCACCAATAGCCTTGGTTAATTCCTTCCAGCCATCCCAATCATCTTCAGACAGGCCGTCTTCAATGGAAATAATGGGATACTGCTCAATTAATCCTTTGTAAAACTCCACCATTTCTCCGGAGGTACGGGTAATATTCTGTCCTTCAAAAACATATTTCCCGTCTTGATACAATTCTGTGGCAGCCACATCCAATGCTAACCGGAAATCCTGCCCCGGTTTGTATCCTGCACGGGTAATGGCTTCCAGAATCACATCCAGGGCTTCTTCGTTGGACTTCAAGTTCGGAGCAAAACCGCCCTCATCACCAACGGCCGTATTCAAGCCTTTCCCTTTCAGCACGGCCTTAAGGTTATGGAATACTTCCGCACCCATTCTCAAAGCTTCTCTAAAGGAAGAGGCCCCTACCGGCATGACCATGAACTCCTGAATATCCACATTGTTGTCAGCGTGTTGGCCGCCGTTAAGAATATTCATCATGGGTACAGGCAAAACTTTGGCATTACTGCCCCCTAGATACCGGTACAAAGGCAGTCCCAAATAAGCTGCGGAAGCTTTTGCCGCCGCTAAAGAGACACCCAGCAAAGCATTAGCACCCAGTTTTCCCTTATTGGGGGTACCGTCCAGATTGATTAACAGCTGATCCAATTCTGCCTGGTTCAATGCGTCCATGCCGATAATTTCCGGACGGATAGTCATATTCACATTGTTGACTGCATCCAGTACACCTTTACCAAGGTAGCGTTTTTCATCTTTGTCCCTCAATTCCACCGCTTCATATGCTCCCGTAGAAGCCCCGG
>JAAYOX010000380.1 GCA_012520135.1 Clostridia bacterium | reverse complement strand
AGTTCTGCAGACCATTGACCGCCCGAGTTGGAGTGGGCAATGCCATTATTTAAAGGTGATTTCGTCACAACCATATACCTGCTGGCACACAGGACTTTGGCACCTACCAGCGGACCGGAGGCGATAATAATTTTGTTTTCAGGACTTAAAGGATCAACCTGTGGATCAACTTCATCAAGTAATACTTTAATACCAAAACCGCGACCACCAATATACTTCTTTGCTACTTCAGGATCAAGGTTTTCTACACTACAGCTAAGTTTAGTCAAATTAACCCTAATTATTTTCCCTCTATACCCTTCCACCGACCTCACCCTTTCGTCAAAATCTTCCTTTATTATTATATATTCTTGTTTTAGGCTTGTTTCCCCTGCAACGGTGCTATTAATAAATTACTTCCGCAAAATAACATCTACATTTTTTTGCATTTAGAAAGGCAGTGTCAACCTTTTTGTCTATGAATAATCATGGACAGATGACTCAAACACATTGTTTTAAATATTTAACTTTCTTATACTTATAACTAATTAGAAAATTTTTATTTGTTTTAACCTACATCTGCTTCCGGGAGGTGAGATCATTCTAATCTTTTATGTAACTGCATGCTAGCAAACCCAAAAAAAAGGAGTGAAAAAAGTGAAAGAGATGGCAAAAAAGTTACCGACTAAAGTGTACATTGCGTATACTTTCCAAGAATTTGCAATGGGATTCATGACAAATATGGGCACACAGTATTTTCCCTTTTTTATGACAGACGTCGCCATGCTTGATGCAGCCGTTGTTGCCACAATCCTATTAATCGGCAGAGTTGTGGATACCATTGATGTCCCCATCATCGGAGCAATTGTTGAAAGAAGCAATTTACCCTGGGGCAAATACCGTTCCTGGCTTTTCGTGGCCCCACCTTTAATTGTTATTTTTAATATGCTGATGTTTACGAACCTAGATGTCAGTCTGCCAATTAAAACTTTTTATCTTGCCACTGCCTATATCTTGGGATTTGTTTTCGTAAACTTCACCTCCACTGCCCGATTCACTATGTTACCTACTTTCACTTCTGACCAGAATGAAAGAGCAGCTTTATCTGCCAAGAGAGGCCAGGGTGCTGCCATAGGCCAACTGGTCAGAGGGGGAATCACCTTGCCTTTAATTGCTTTATTAGGCGGGGGTAACGACGCAAAGGGTTATTTCTATACAGTAATTGTTTTTGGCATGGTTACAGTAGCAGGACTATATTGGATTGCATATCTGGCTAAAGACTATGACAGACCAGATATAAAAGGCAGGCCCTCGGCTTCATTGAAAGAAATGATCTCTGCTGTAGTCACAAACAAACCACTGTTTTTCCTTGTATTAGCCGATACATTCAGAGGAGCAGGCAGGCAGACCCTTGTTGGATTAGCCATGTATTATTTTAGATATGTAGTCGGCGACTTAATGCTATTTGCGTTATACGCACCTCTTACATCTGCTGCTAGTTTACTCGGCAGCACCGCCTCACAATACTTATCTGTTAAAAAGGACAAAAGATTTACCTATCAGCTTGGCATTGTTATTTGGACCATCGGTATGGTTATGGTCTACCTGTTTGCCGGATCAAATGCTGCTATATTTATAGCTGTGTTGCCCTTGCTCAATTTGGCGGTGCATTGCCTAATGCTCAAGTTACTGCCTTCTATTCTGACACAGCAGATTACAGTGAATGGAAAACAGGTAAAAGCACTAAAGCACTTAATATGTCAATCCAACTTCTTCCCATTAAGGCTGGAGTAGCCGTTGGTGGTTCTATTGCCGCCTATGGCTTGGTTGTTATTGGCTTTAGGGCAGGAGCAGTAACTCCTGATGTAGTGCAAGGAATTAGAATCTTAATTTCAGTAGTACCAAGTGTGCTCGGACTTCTTGGACTGGTATTCATGAGGCTATACAACCTAGACAGAGAGACAATGAGTAAAATTCAATCTGAGCTTAAACAACGCACCTCTGCTAACTAGCATGTGATGGCTAGGCAAAGCAACCAACCTAAAGTCAACTGTTGATCTTATGCCTTTACTTAATTATAGTGGCATAAAATATAAAAAAAGTGGGTGAAATTAAATGACAGATGCTGCAGCATTGGCAAAGGAAAGAGAGTTAATTTTCCGGAATCTTTTTGATGGAAAAATTCCGTCCAGAGTACCAGTGGGCGGAGGAATGAGTTTCGATGCCGGAGTCGAGTATTGCGGTCTAAACATAGCAGAAGTATACTGGGATTTCACTAAAGCTGAAGAAGTCATGGAAAGAATATGCGAGGAATTCCCTGCCGATTCGGCACCAGGTCCTGGTCGTAGGTATGCAGGATATTACCAGCTGCTCGGAGCACGTCCCTTTGTAATGTCCTCAACCGGTCATATGCAGCACCCTAATGTTATGGGAATGCTACCTGAAGATTACGATGATTTTATTGCCAACCCCTACGACACTATCATAGAAAAAATTTTACCGCGTCTTTATACGGAGCTTGATACTGATCCGTACACTAGATCCCTGGTTCTTGCCAAAGCGATGCGGTCACGCGATGATGACAGGGCAACTCTTGGTGCAATTGGCGCCAGGATAAGGAAAAAATACGGTTTCCCCGCCATGGCAGGAGGATCCACCACTGCACCTTATGATTTTATGGCAGATTTTTTCCGCAGTTTCACAGGGATTTCAAGTGACATCAGGCGTTATCCAGATAAAGTTGTCGCAGCCTGTGAAGCAATCCTACCAATCCTGATTAAAAAAGGCAAACCAGCGGTTCCATCTACATTTGGGCAGACTGGCATTCCTCTCCATATGGGACCCTATATGCGAGAAAAGGATTTTGCCAAGTTTTACTGGCCAACATTAAAAGCCCAAGTTGAAGCTTTAACTGCCATGGGGCATAATGTCAATTTGTTTGTGGAACATGATTACATGAGACTACTGGATTATCTTGCAGAACTGCCTGAAAACACAATCCTCCGCTTTGAGTATGGCGATCCGCAACTGGTAAAAGATAAACTAGGGAAAAAGTTTATCATTGGTGGTTTTTATCCCCTCATGCTTTTGCACACAGGTACTAAAGAACAATGTCTAGATAAGGCAAAGGAATTACTTGATATTTTAGCTCCCGGTGGTCGTTACTGGTTTAGTTTTGACAAAAGTGCATTTGATACACACGGAAATCTTGTTGAAAATCTTAAAGCTGTTTTAGAATATGTCAGAGAAAACGGCAAATATGATAATCCAGATGATCCCGAAGAAAATAAACGGGAAAGAGTCTGGAGAGGTGATGAAATTGCTGCCGAAATCGAAAAAAATCTAAATTCGAAGTATTATAAAACCTGGGAACAATACAGAGCAGAACATCCGGAACTTGAGGGCAGGCCAGAGCATGTAATTGCGGCTAAGATTAAGAAGTATGAGGATCATATGTAAGCGTAAAATAATACGGTGGCTAGAAACTTCCCTTGGATTTTGAGACAATACTCTAAATTAGAGTATTTGGAGTTTTTTGACCTGGTCGAAAAACTCCAAAGGAGGTTTAGACATGAATACT
>JAAYOX010000379.1 GCA_012520135.1 Clostridia bacterium | reverse complement strand
GCTTAATACTACCCCGTTATTATTGATTACTTTAACATTTTCCGGAGGCAAATTTTCTACACTGGATGAAATAAGATAAATTATTCCCTTTACCTGTTCCTTGCTCAATTGAGCCAAAGGTTTGACCGCAATGGTTACTGCCGCGGAAGCAGGTCTGTCTTCTCTGACAAAGACACTTTTTTCGGGCATTACCAAATGGACCCTGGCCTGCTCTACTTCATCCAACTGGACAATTGTCCGCCGCAGTTCCTCCTGCAGGGCAATCTGATAATCCAATCGCCGCTCAAATTCCGTTACTCCCAACTTGGTATCGGCAAACAGTTCAAAGCCAAGACCCGTATTAGTCAGTAATCCTTCTCCGGCCAACTGAATACGTATCTCATAAACCTGGTCTTCAGGCACCATAATAGTTGTTCCCTGTGCCGTCAATTGGTAGGGAATCCCATATTGATTTAAAGCATCCACAACTGCGCTGGCCGTCTTGGGCTCCAAACCGGTAAAAAGAGGAGTATACTCCTTTTTGGAAAATTGGGCCAAAAATAAAAGACCGGCCAATACCACGGCAAGTGACATCACAATAATGATGGTCTTGCGGGAGCGAGGCAGAGCTTTCCACTTCTCCAACCACTGTTTCACAATTTCGTTCACTTCGTCACCCCATCAGCTTGACTTTGATTAGATCTGCATACGTGATATTTCCTGGTAAGCCTCTACCAATTTATTGCGGATCTGTACCGTCAACTGCAGGGCCAATGCAGCCTGTTCAGCCGCCACGGTCACCTGGTGGAGATGTTCCACATCCCCAACCAATAAATTTTGGGTTAAATTGTCGGATTCCTTCTGTAATTGATTAACCTGCTCAAACTTATTTCGCAGGATTTCGGCAAAAGAGGGACTGTTATCTGTCTTTGTCAGTTTATTGTCGGTAAGTGTAGTTTGTAATTCCAAGGGTTGGGGTATTAACATCGAAATCTTCATTGTTTATCCTCCTTTAACCCCTGCCTATTTCCAACGCTTTCAGAGCCATAGTCTTGGCTGCGTTAATAGCGGTAATGTTAGCCTCATAGGCCCTGGTAGCCGTGATCATGTCCACCATTTCATTAACTATGTTAATATTTGGGTAATGTACGTAACCGTCATCCCCCGCATCCGGGTGGGTTGGATCATATACCCTCCTCGGTTCTCCTTGATCCCGTCTGATTTCCGCCACTTCAACACCGGCACCCCGAAACTTTTCTCTGGCGCCTATAGCCTTTTCCAACTTTTCTGTAAACACCAATGTCTGTCTACGGTAAGGCCCTCCTTGTGCAGTTCTGGTGGTATTGATATTGGCCAGATTATTGGCAATGGTATCTAAACGGAGCCTTTCCGCCGTAAGCCCCGAAGCGCTAATATTCATGGAACTGAAAATACTCACCTTTATCTCCCTCCATTAATGACATAACGAAGTTGCTGCAGTTTTTGATTCAACCGGGTGGCAGCAGCATTATACATGATGGAATTCATAGCTAATTCAGCGTTTTCTACATCAATGTCCACATTGTTGCCGTCCGACCGCATGCCGGTGGACAAATCCCTTTTGACTTGAGGAAGCACTTCATGGAGGTTACCGACCTGCCCCATGTGTCTGCTGCTCGTCCTTCTCAAACCAAGGCGGTTGCTTTTCCCTAAAGCTTGCCGCAGTTCTTCTTCAAATGCCACATAAGATCTTTTAAAACCGGGAGTGTTCACATTAGCAATATTGTGAGCAGCCACTTTTTGCCTCAAACTGGACGCATCTAATGCCTTTTCCAAAGCCATCAAGGTGGAATCTGAAAACAGACTTGACATAAGCATTGCCTCCTGCGAAAATTTTGGCTGATCTATTAGCAATGTTAAGAATTACTATTGTCTAGAGATTCTTAGTCTAGTTCAACAGCCTCAGGTTAGATTCCTTTAAATCACCAGGAATTTTCTACATAAATTGAGTCCCATTTCTAATTGGGCGGTCCCAATAAAAAAAAGGACCCGTCTTTTCTACGGGGCCTCTACACCTTACTTGGCTTTGGCACGCTGCATGGCTTCCAACCAGGTTTCCCTGAGGGAAACCATTAACTCTTTTACTTCTTCAATCCTCTTGATGTCTTTTTTCAAATTGGCTTCTATCAAACGATGATACATAAAATCATAAAGTAAAAACAGGTTTTCTCCGATTTCTCCGGTATCACGATTAACGTTGCCCATTAGTTCCGCTACAATAGCTTGTGCTTTTACTAAATTATGATGCGTTTCTTCGGTTTTCTTGTCTTTACAAGCATTGGCCGCCTGAGTTAAAAACCTGATTGCTCCTTCGTAAAGCATGGCAACTAGTTTCTCAGGGGGAGCAGTGGTTACTTGATTTTGCTGGTATGCCTGATATGCATGTGCTTGAGCGTGATACATATCCCCATCATCCTTTCCATAACCCACAATCCTAAACTTTTTCGTCAATAAGATAACCTTTCTTTTTCAAGGCCCTCCCTAAAATGCCTCCTGCCTCTGTCAGACTAATGAGCCGGAGCACCTTGTTCTCCACTATATCTCGAATCTCAACCAGGTGTTTTTCTGCCACCATCACCAGCGCAAAACGCAGAGGATAACCGGCCTTTTCCATTTCCTCATTGACTTCTTCGATTAGTGCAGCCAATTCATCTCTACT
>JAAYOX010000378.1 GCA_012520135.1 Clostridia bacterium | reverse complement strand
TTAATTGGAGTGTAAGCGGGGATCCTACGGAAGGAGCGCTGCTGACTTTAGCGGCCAAAGCCAACTACTGGCGGGAAGTGCTGGAGAGGGGAGAACCCAGAGTAGGGGAGTTTCCTTTTGATTCCGTGAGGAAAAGGATGACGGTGATTACAGAACATAATCAAAAGCTGTATGCTTATACTAAGGGAGCCCCTGATATTGTTTTGGGGCTATGTAGTGAAATAATGTCAGGAGGAAAAGTATCTCCTTTAACAGAGGAAATGAGGCAGGAACTGCTTAGAGTCAACGAGGCTATGGCTGCCAAAGCACTGCGGGTAATAGCACTGGCTTATAAACCGGTGAACAAGAGAGAACAGGCTAATCAGGAAGAATATGTAGAAAAAGATCTGGTGTTCCTGGGACTGGTGGGCATGATTGACCCGCCCCGGCCGGCGGCGGTGAAAGCCATCAGAGTCTGCCGGGAAGCAGGGATTAGGCCGGTGATGATTACCGGGGATCATCAAGTAACGGCCGAGGCGATTGCCCGGGACATGGGCTTTCCCCTGGAAGGTAAAGGAATCTTAACCGGTACTGAATTGGATCAGATGACTGATGAAGAGTTGGTAGCTCAAGTGGAAGACATCTCCGTCTATGCCCGGGTTTCCCCTAACCATAAACTTAGGATCGTCAAGGCTTGGAAAAAACGGGGCCATGTGGTGGCCATGACGGGGGATGGGGTTAATGATGCACCGGCGGTCAAGGAAGCGGATATTGGGATCGCTATGGGCAAGACGGGAACAGACGTGACTAAGGAAGCTTCCTCCATGATCCTGGCCGACGATGATTTTGCCACTATCGTAGCAGCCGTCGAAGAAGGAAGAGGAATCTACGATAATATCAGGAAGTTTATTCGCTATTTGCTCTCCTGTAATATTGGGGAAGTGCTGACTATGTTTTTGGCGGCGTTGGTAGGGGTTCCTTTGCCTCTACTGCCGATCCAAATTTTGTGGGTAAACCTAGTTACAGACGGATTACCGGCCATGGCCTTAGGTGTTGACCATTCTGATCCTGATATTATGAAAAGAAAGCCCCGGCATCCCAAGGAAAGTGTCTTTTCCGGGGGCTTGGCCGGAAAAATTCTCGGAAGAGGAATTCAAATCGGACTTGGAACTTTGCTTGTGTTTATGTTAGCCTATTATCTCTCCGACGGGAATCTGGTGCTGTCCCGGACCATGGCTTTTACCACGCTGGTCTTTTCTCAATTGTTCCATGTCTTTGAGTGTCGCTCTGAGAGACACTCTCCTTGGGAGCTAGGCTTTTTCGGTAACCGGTATTTAGTTATCGCAGTCAGCCTATCTGTAATAATGCAGTTGGCGGTGATTTATCTACCGGCCCTCCAACCGATATTTAAAACCGCCGCCTTAAACGGGCTCCACTGGTTGATTATTCTCGCAGTATCGGGAGGCCGGACCATGTTAACCGGTCTATATTACTTGTTGTTCGCTACCGCCAAAAAGGCAGGCAAACCGGCATATCAGTAACAGTTGTCAGAGGACAGTTTTCAGATTATGTTATGAAACGGTGTTGTTGGATGCCGTTTCAGACTGTCGACAAAAGCCGGTCGGTGTTAATCGAAGGGCTGAATTGGAGCCAGAATCAAACGAGCGAAGGAGCCTGAGGGAAAATGCCGACGGCATGAGCACCCGCAAGGTGCGATTTCGGAGGCATCCTCAGGCGACTGAGCTCATCCCCAAACCGGGCTCCTCTGAAGCCCACGATTAACACTGACCGGTATATATAGTTTGTCAACAAGCAGAAACGGTGTCGTAGGACGCCGTTTT
>JAAYOX010000377.1 GCA_012520135.1 Clostridia bacterium | reverse complement strand
GCCCCAACAGTCCCGTCAGAGCCTAAGCCCCAGAACTTGCAGCGAATAGTGCCTTCCGGCGCGGTATTAATACCCTCAACGCTTGGTAGGGATGTATGGGTCACGTCATCGACAATGCCGATGGTAAAACCGTTTTTCGGCTCTTCGGCCTTCAGATTCCGGAATACCGCCACTATTTGTGCAGGCGTGGTATCTTTGGAGCCAAGTCCGAAACGTCCTCCTACCACCAGAGGTGCGTTCTCCCGCCCATAAAATACCGTCCGTACATCTTGATACAAAGGTTCTCCCAAGGAGCCCGGCTCTTTGGTCCGATCCAAGACGGCAATTTTCTTCACGGTAGGAGGTAAAACATCCAAGAAGTAGTTAGCGGCAAAGGGACGATACAGGTGGACTTTAATTACTCCCACTTTTTCCCCTTGCGCCAGCAGGTAGTCAATAGTCTCTTCTATGGTTTCGCAGACGGAACCCATGGCAACAATCACATGTTCCGCATCGGGAGCACCGTAGTAGTTGAAAGGACGATAGTCTCGACCGGTTAGTTTGGAAATCTCCTGCATGTAGCTGTTTACTATATCAGGTACCTGAGCATAAAAACTGTTGGAAGCTTCACGACCCTGGAAGTAAATATCAGGGTTCTGGGCCGTGCCCCGGGTTACCGGATGCTCGGGATTTAAAGCTCTCTGACGAAACTCTTTCACTGCTTCCCAATCCAACAGCTTAGCCAGATCATCGTATTCTAAAACTTCGATTTTCTGAATCTCATGGGAAGTCCTAAACCCGTCGAAAAAGTGCAGGAAAGGAACCCGGGATTTAATCGCCGCCAGATGGGCCACCCCTGCCAGATCCATTACCTCCTGAACGCTGCCGGCTGCCAGCATAGCAAAACCGGTCTGCCTGCAAGCCATCACATCGGAGTGATCACCGAAAATCGATAAAGCATGAGCTGCTAAAGCCCTGGCGGTAACGTGAAATACGCCGGGCAATAATTCTCCTGCTATTTTGTACATATTGGGTATCATCAGCAGCAAACCCTGAGAGGCGGTAAAGGTAGTAGTCAAAGCACCGGCGGCCAATGAACCGTGGACCGCACCCGCGGCACCTGCTTCTGATTGCAATTCTTTCACTTGTACTTGCTGCCCAAAAAGATTCTTCCTACCATGGGCACTCCACTCATCCACTAATTCCGCCATTGGGGATGACGGAGTAATGGGATAGATGGCAGCTACTTCGGTAAAAGCGTAAGCCACATGAGCTGCTGCTGTGTTTCCATCCATCGTTTTTAAAACCTTCGCCATTCATCTTCCTCCTCACTGAATAAGTTAATAAAACTTAACATGGTGCGCAATTATTAACTATAATAACAACCGTTCACCACATGGATTCGACCATTCGCCGACAGTTTCCTGCCACTCACAGTTACAGTTTACTGCCAACTTTATCCCTTGTCAATCGCTGTGGACAAACTCCTTAGCATTTGGAAGATTCCCTATTTTCTAACGAAATCCTGCTTATTTTATAAAGAAAATGAGCCGATATCCTTTTTCCGGTTACCGGCTCATAATAATTTTGTTTTATTTGGCTTCTGAATTAGCTTCCATCACCTTTTCCACTGCCCGTACTATATTTTGATAGCCGGTGCAGCGGCACAGGTTCCCGGCCATTCCTCGTCTAATC
>JAAYOX010000376.1 GCA_012520135.1 Clostridia bacterium | reverse complement strand
CTTTTCGTGTGCTGCCTAAACTTGTTAAGTTTTTCCCAACCGTTGTTACCGGCTCTTTGGTAACTATTGTGGGTTTATCCTTAACAGCTGTCGGAATTCGTACCATTGCGGGAAATGCAGCTTCACCAACTTATGGCACTCCCGGCAATTATATTTTAGGACTAATCGTAATCCTTTCCATAATGGTGATGAACAAGCATTTTACCGGTTTCCTCAAGGCCATTGCCGTTTTAATAGGGCTAGTGGTAGGGACGGTAGTAGGTTATTTTATGGGGATGGTGGATTTTGCTCCTGTAGCCGAAGCCGGTTGGTTCCATTTCATCACTCCTTTCCACTTCGGGGCGCCTACTTTCAGTCTTAACGGCGCTATCGCCATGAGTTTAGTGATGACGATGGCTATTGTAGAATCAGTTGGTATTTTTACGGTAATTGGAGAAATCTGTGGCGTGAAATTGGATGTGGAGGATATTGCCAGGGGAGTAAGGGCGGAAGGTATTGCTCAGGTCCTGGGCGGTATCTTTAACGCTTTCCCTTATATGACTTTCTCGGAAAACGCCGGTTTAATGGAGATTACCGGTGTCAAGAGCCGGTATACGATCATTGCCGCCGGGGGTATTCTCATCGCTTTGGGCTTATTGCCTAAATTCGCTGCTTTGGCTACAATTATTCCCGACCCGGTTTTGGGCGGAGCGATGGTGGTTGTGTTTGGCATGATCGGTGTGGTAGGGATTAGAATGTTGGGCACTTTAGATTTGACAGGAGATAATCATAACCTCCTCATTGTAGCAGCTAGCCTGGGTGTAGGGATTGGTATTTCGGTAGTGCCGGATCTCTTTGTTAAAATGCCTCAACTGGTGCAATTAGTTTGTGGTAACGGTATTTTTATGGGTGCTTTGACCGCATTGCTTTTGAACCTGTATTTTAACTACGGTGAAATAGTAAAGGCGGAAAAAGTAAGTGTAGAGGAAGCGGAGGCGCACAGTTAAGGTTTCTAACCTGTTACCCAAAACGGATGAACATTACCCCTTTTTGTTAACAAGTATAAGACCTCACCGGCCTATTTTGGCCTGTGAGGTCTTTTGCTTGTTGATGATGCCGGTGGTGAAGGATTAAATGGGTTGACAGTCCCAAATACCTGAAGTATAATTATATGTTTTATTTGACAGCTTTGTGAAATTGTTGTATAATAAACTCGGAAAAGAGGTGGTTTTATGGCGGCAAAGGAAGTTTTGAGGGATATCAAGAGTACTTTGGAAGACTGTGTTGGTCATAAAATTAGACTCAAGGCCAATCGAGGCAGGAAGAAAGTATACGAACGTACCGGGATATTGGAACAAACTTATCCCAATATTTTTGTCATTAAACTGGACGAGCATCACAGTGTAGCAAGGCGAGTTTCCTTTAGTTACACTGATGTACTGACAGAAACGGTAGAACTTACAGTTTACCGGGGCGGTCAGGAACAAAGAATTGAAGCAGCCAAAGCATAAAAAGTCGCTGGGTATCAGACCCGGCGATTTTTTTTGTCCTGAAGGGGCCTACCGGCACATCCTTTGAGGTTATTCATAAAATGTAATAGCAATCCAATCTGCGGGAGGAGGTAACACCATTAGCCGGTTAGCGCATATACTGTGGTGAAATCATTTAGAAAGGAGGTCAACCCCATGGATAGAGGCTATTACGACAAAAATCAGGGCAAGGGCGGCAAGTATCCCAACGACTATGACAATCATCATCACAAGAAAAACAAATATCCCCATAATAACGATAACGACAACGATGAAGGTTACGAAGAGGATATGATTAACGGTTTCCGGGTCCGCCGGAGAAAATTCAAAGTTCAGCATGTAGTAGGTGAGAACACCAATCAAGTGGCTTTGCGTTCTGTAGTCATTTTTCCCGTAGAAGTTCGCAAAATCATGGATGTGACGGCGGAGGTCAGAGATCTTCAGGCTACTCCCCTTGATGATAAGGTAATTGTGGAGGGGCTATTCCATAAGCAAGTGGCTTGGGTAGCCAATGTGAGTGCTGAAGTGGGGGATATTGCTTACCTGGAGGATGCAGTTTATGATTTACCGGTAGATGAAAGGTTCACTACTTTTGTCGATCTGCCGGGGGTAACACCCGACTCTGTTATCGATGTGGATGCTCGGGTGGAGTTTGTAGATCACACAGACATACCCGATGCTGCAACTAACGGGGATGAGTGGCAGCAAACTGTAATTTTGGAAGTCCATGTCAGGGCTACAGAAACCATGGAAGTGGAGGTTATCACCGATATTGTGGTTCCTCCGGGCTCAGGCATTAAAGTGGTTAAGGATACCATCACCGTGGAAGATGTGATTGGTGAGGCCGAAAAACAGGTCAATATAATGGCCAACATTAACCTGCCCGCGGGTGTGGAAGCGGCCAAGGTCAAGAGTGCCGATGCCGAAATTCGCAATATTACTACGGAAGTGCTGCCTAACAAGGTAATCGTCCAGGGTACTTTGCATAAGCAGGTATTCTATGTTGACGCTACTACTCGTCAAATGTTTGAATTCAGCATTGATGAGGACTTTACTACTTTTGTTCACCTGGAAGGTGTTGACCCACGAACCGACGTTACTGTTAATGCCGTCTTGGAGTACGTCAAGTTTGATTTAGTGACGCCTACTACTGCCACCCAGTCGGCTATTATCAAATTAGTAGTGCGGGCAGTCAGGACCCGGAAGATCACTGTGGTCACCGATGTAATCGGACCGGGCATTGACGTAGTCAAGGAAATTCTGAAAGCTGAGCACGTTGTAGCTGACGGTAAGCAACAAGTAGCCATCGAAAACACCAATATTACTTTCCCCAGGCCTGCTCGTAAAGTGGCCAAAACCGATGCCCGAGTCGATATTAACCGTTCCGAGAGCAAGATCCTGCCCAACAAGATTGTGGTGTCCGGTTCTCTCCACAAGCAAATATTCTATGTGGATGTCTGCACCAATGGGGTCTTCGAGACCAGTTTCGATGAGCCGTTTACTACTTTCGTAGATGTCAAAGGCGCCAAGCCTAATATGAATGTTACTTACCGTAAACGGGTGGAACACGTAGATGTAACCAGCCAGGGGCCATTGCCCACCGTGGAAGACTCCTGCCCGCCGGCCGTCTATGTACCGGAGAATTTCCGCTGGAAGCAAACCGCCATTGTTGAAATCAAGGTCAAGGTGACGGAGACCAGGGAACTGAATGTGGTTACCGATATCATCATCGATGGCAAAGGTAAAGACCTGTGTCCGGACGACGACTTTGGTAAAGTCCGCTTCCATGTAATAAGGCAAGGGGATACCCTATTTAAAATAGCCCAACAGTACGGTACTACAGTAGATGAGTTAATGAGGCTGAACCCCGGGATTAATCCCAACAACCTCCGGGTAGGGCAGAAGATCAAAGTAGTCTGCGGTATACCGGGAGCAAAAGGATAAGACTAACAACCATGGCCCTTGGGCTGTGGTTGTTTTCTTTACGTTTCTGACACATCTAATGACCGGGATTAATACTATATACTAAACTATTGTGTCAATCTTTCGAAGGAGGTCGAAAGAATTGGTTGATGACCCCAAAAAATTATTAAGAGAGTTTAAAGAGGAGTTTCATATTATGCCCGCCGGGTATTCGGACCAGAAAGAAGAGGAAAAGGAAGGTGAACCGCAAAGCCTAGGTAAAAAGAAGCCGGCCGGTAAATCCTTGTTCATACCGGTCCTCATTATTTTGTTCTTACTGCTGCTCTTTCGTAAATAGAGAGGCACAGTTCCGTGGCCTCCAAGGCTCTTCACAAAGTATCATTTTTGCCGGTACATATGGCTGGTAATGTTTGCTTCGCTCCGGCGGAGATCGAGTAGGAGGGGGCGATTAACCCCCGTCCCCTCACACCACCGTACGTACCGTTCGGTATACGGCGGTTCACCAAGCTTGACGAATTTGAT
>JAAYOX010000375.1 GCA_012520135.1 Clostridia bacterium | reverse complement strand
TTAGGAATTATTACTAAATTAGCTATATTTTCGCTGCTAGTTAAAATATCCCTCCATTGCACAAAGATTAACTAAATACAAATTGGGGTGAAAATTATGACTATGGTGGGATATAAGTAATAATAAAATTTTAATGAGTATCCAGAAATATATTTTAACTGGTAATTGGCTTAGGAAAAGGTTGAAAAAGTATTAAAAATATGTCATTGTTATTGCAAGTATCAGAAAAGTTGCGAAATTGAGGTGAGGCGGTTGGCTATAGTTAGTAAGGGGCGAACGGAATACACCGTAACAATTAACGACCGGTGGTGCAAAGGCTGCGGAATTTGTGTCTTTTTATGCCCTCAAGGCGTCTTGCGGTTGCAACAGGGAAAGGCTTTTGTTTACGAAAAAGGAGCTTGTATAGGGTGCCGAAATTGCGAATTGCATTGTCCTGACTTTGCCATTCAAGTAGGAGGGGAGACTATTTGAACACTCATAGCAGACAGCCCCGTTTAATGCAGGGGAATGAGGCGGTAGCGGAAGCTGCTATTGCAGCGGGAGTAAAGTTTTATGCAGGCTATCCAATCAGTCCTTCTTCAGAAATAGCGGAAATATGCGCTGAAAAGTTGCCCCTGGTGGGAGGTACATGCGTTCAGATGGAGGACGAAATTTCCGGCATAGCCGCCTGTTTAGGAGCGTCCCTGACAGGGGAAAAAGCTATGACTGCTACCAGCGGTCCCGGCTTTTCTTTGATGCAGGAAAATATCGGATATGGGGTAATGGCGGAAATACCCTGTGTGGTTGTCAATGTGCAAAGAGGTGGACCGAGTATCGGTTTGCCAACCAGTCCGGCCCAAGGTGATGTTATGCAGGCCCGGTGGGGAACCCATGGAGACCATCCTGTCATTACTCTTTGTCCCAGCTCTGTCCTAGAAGCCTATAGTTTAACTATCAAAGCCGTTAATTTCAGTGAAAAGTACCGAAATCCGGTCATTTTGCTGCTGGATGAGGTAGTTGGTCATATGAGGGAGAAGGTTGAACTCCCCGAAGAAGGGACTTTGGAAATTGTCCGGCGTAAATTACCCGAATGTGATCCAGAGGATTACCAACCTTTTAAAGCTGACGACGACGGGGTACCTCCTATGGCTCCCCTTGGTTCCGGTTATCGTTATCATATCACCGGACTTTATCATGATGAAACCGGGTTCCCCTCCTCTAGGCCTCAAGTGGTAGAAGATTTGATCCGCAGGCTCCATCGTAAAATAGAAGATGCTAAACAGGAGATTTGCCTTACGAAAGAGTACCGTACCGACGATTGTGAGATTTTGGTGGTCAGCTATGGCATCAGTAATCGTTCCGCCTATCGGGCTGTCAAAGATGCCAGGGAGCAAGGGATTAAAGCAGGACTTTTAACTTTACATACCCTTTGGCCTTTTCCGGAGGAGGCCCTAAAAGAGGCGGCTTCTCATGCTTCTAAAGTGATAGTTGCTGAACTAAATCTGGGACAAATGAAGCAGGAAGTTGAGCGGATTTTAGCAGGCCAGGTGAGGGTAGAAGGCTTGAATAAAGTAAACGGCGAGATTTTTACCCCCAATGAGATTCTGGCCGGGTTAGGAGGGACCATCTAATGAAGCCTGAATTAAGACAGTACTTCCGGCTTAATCGCTTACCCCATATCTGGTGCCCCGGATGCGGCAACGGAATAGTGGTAGGAGCTTTGGTCAGGGCAATTCATGATCAGGGTTTGAATCAAGATGAAGTAGTTATTGTATCAGGAATCGGCTGTTCTTCACGGGCTTCAGGCTATTTGGACTTTAACACGGTGCACACTGTTCACGGAAGAGCCTTGGCTTTTGCTACCGGTATCAAGTTAGCTAATCCGAAGCTGACTGTATTTGTGTTGATGGGGGATGGGGATGCTGCCGCTATCGGTGGTAACCATCTCATCCATGCCGCCCGCAGGAATATAGATTTAAAAGCAATCGTGTTCAATAACAGCATCTACGGGATGACAGGAGGACAGGTGTCTCCTCTGACTCCTCAAGGCAAACGGGCTACCACTGCTCCCTACGGGGTGGTGGCAAATGCTTTTGATTTGACAGAGTTGGCTAAAGGAGCGGGTGCTACTTTCGTAGCCAGGGGAACGGCTTATCATGTGGTGCAATTGACAGATTTGCTGAAGCAGGGGATCAGGCATAAAGGATTCAGCTTGGTTGAGGCGGTGACACAGTGCCCGGTAGCTTACGGTCGTCAGAACAAACCTGCCGATCCCGACAAAATGCTCCGCTGGCAAAAAGAAAATGCAGTCAATATTCGCAACAGGCACAAATATTCACAGGAAGAACTTGAAGGAAAATTTTTAACGGGAGTACTTTGCAAAAAGGATGCAACGGAATTTACGGAAGGATATCAACACCTCAGAGATTTATTGGATAGCCATGAATAGAGGTTGCCGGGAAAGGGGGATTCCATGAAAAACAGCTGGGAAATACAGTTAAGCGGAAGCGGAGGTCAGGGGATGGTCCTGGCTGGCCTGATTCTGGCCGAAGGAGCTGTGCTGGCAGGTAAAAACGTTGTCCAAACCCAAACCTATGGACCTGAGGCAAGGGGCGGGGCCACCAAGGCTGAAGTAATCGTAAGCGAAGGAGAAATTGACTACCCCAAAGTTAGCAAGCCTGATTTGTTACTGGCTATGTCTCAGGCGGCTTTTGATAAATATGCTTCTCTTATCGAGCCGGGGGACAATACTATGGTATTAATAGATTCCACCATCGTTACCGATTTGTCAAAGGGACTGGGTAATATTATTGCTTTGCCTATGACTAAAATTGCCGTTGACGACGTGGGAAAAGCCGTGGTCGCTAATATGGTAGCCTTGGGTGCATTAGTAACGTTAACTAAGGTTATACCCCAAAAGTGCCTTGAAGAAGCGGCATTAGCAAGAATACCCAAAAGTTCTAAAGACTTAAATCTAAAGGCTTTACGGCTTGGCTGTGAGGTTGCCCAAAAAATTTGCGGTGAATGCGGTATTGCCGTCAGTTAGTCCGGTCCCCATTCGGTGTTGCCGAATGGGGATTTTTCATTTGGCGCAGGTAGTGAACAGGCTTGCTTTATGGTACCATATTAATAATGAATTGTAATACCAAAATTCGAGGAAGAGACGGAGGATCATTGTGAAAATAGAACGGGTACTTAAAGCGATTAATCACCAAGAGCCGGACCGCGTGCCAAGGGGAGAACTATTAATCTCCGCGGCTTTTATTGATAAAGTGTGCCCGGAAGGGGAAAGTCCTTTTGAACGGAAAAAAGCTACTTTAGCTAAACTGACGATGGATTTTGTTACTGTTAGTCCTACTCCTCCGGCGGTGACTAAACTGGATGACGGACGATATTTTGATTATTTGGGGAGGCAGGTGGTATCTGCTTATGAACACTGGATTACGGTTGAACCTCCCATTAAATCTATAGCAGAGGCCTCCGGTTATTCATTCCCCGATCTGGATGTTTTTACTTTTGATGAAATGGAGGATTGGGTTAACAAGACTGATTTCTTTGTTTTTGCCTTGCTGGACGGTATTTTTCAAAGTGTTGCCAGTCTAATGGATTTTAACGACTTTTTAATAGCCACCGTCAACAAACAGGAGGAATTAAGGGCATTAGTAGAGGCTTATGAAGAGTACCTGTATGGTTTAGCCTGTCGATGCCTGGATTTAGGTGTTCATGGTTTGATTATCGGAGATGATATGGCTGCTTCCAAAGGTCCCTTGATTTCTCCGAAAGCTTTGGCAAAAATCTTTTTTCCGGCCTATGAACGTCTTTTAGGCAGGCTGAAGGAAAGGAAAAAGCCGGTGATCTTCCATTGCGACGGCAATATTAATTCTCTGTTACCTTACTTAGTTGATTTGGGGTTTGCCGGGTTACACTCCATTGAACCGGCGGCAGGAATGGATCTTGCTCAAGTTAAAGAACAATATGGCAATGACTTGTGTTTAATGGGGAATCTTGATCCTGCTTTATTGGAACAAGGTGATGTGGAGACAGTGAAAAAAGCGGCAAAAGATATCTTGAAGATTGGTGCCCCGGGAGGGGGATTTATATTAAGTACCGCCAGCGGTTCGATTACCTCCGGAATGTCTGTTGAGGCAGTACTGGCCATGTACCTTGTTTAAGGTTGGATGTTCACCGGTCATGTGGGGTGTTCGTTGCCGGTGTTCCAGGTTAGCCCGATGCTTGCCTTTAGGAGTCATATTCCCGGTTTCCAACCAGTAAAATAGCCATATATGGCTGGAACGGGGGCAAGAGGATGACTCTTTCTATTCGGTGGAAACCGCTGATCTTTTTTGTAATGTTGGCAATGTTAGCTTATGGGGGTTATTATTATTGGGATACCAGAATTAAAATTATTCCCGAGGAGCTGTTTCAAAAAACCTTGGAGAAGCTCTCCCAATTGGAAAGTTTTCGTTACAACGTAGAACTGCGGTTGAATACCGGTGGCCATGAACGGAATATTTCTCAAATACAAGGAGAAAGAGACGGTGCCGGAGCCTTTTTCCTGACCGGAACGATCGAAGGAACTAAAATTGAAGCATATCATGTAGATAATAATACATATTTAAGAACAGGTGATGCGGAAAAATGGATGACTATCCCCGGGAATGAAGTTTTTGACCAAGAATTATTCATGATTGAAATCGATCCCTTAGCCGGTTTCAGGTTTACCCGGGCTGATGAGTTCACTTATCTAGGTCCTGTTAAGTTAGAAGATCAAAAATTGTATATACTAAATTTGCAGCCGGAAATAGATCATCCTTTTATGGTCAAACACTGGCGTGATTTCGACTACACATTGTATGTTAAACGAAACGGGGATTTGGTAAAAGCTGAAGTAACCGGCGTGTTGAAAGCTAAACCCACTGATACCATGACAATGGTAGTGGAATTTTGGGATTATAATGCCAAGATTAAACTGGAACCGCCTGTTCAGTGACGGGAAATCCGGCGGCTTGGCAGGTTTTTTATTCCTTAACAGCGAATACTGCAGGGTCATGTAGTTGAAGATTAATGGCAGTCGAATTCTGGTAGTGAATAAAGACAAGGGGTGTGGGAAGATGCTAAATGATATTCAGGAAGTATTGATTACCCAGGAGCAACTGCAGGCCAAGGTGCAAGAATTGGGGAAGCGAATTTCTCAAGATTATTCCGGCAAAGAACTGTTAATGGTCTGTATTCTTAAGGGAGCGGTAGTATTCTATGCTGACTTGGTTCGGCAGATTTCCATTCCTGTTTTCATGGATTTTATGGCGGTTTCCAGTTACGGTGATGCTACACGATCTTCCGGAGCGGTAATGATTATTAAGGATCTGGATCAGACGATTGCCGGCAAACACGTGTTGATTGTGGAGGATATTGTAGATACCGGTTTGACTTTAAAATATTTAGTTGAAAACTTAAAAGCTCGCAACCCTCTCAGTATTAAAATCTGTACCTTGCTGGACAAGCCTGAACGGCGTGTCACTGATGTGAAGGTTGATTATAACGGTTTTACGATACCCGATGCTTTTGTAGTAGGCTATGGGCTGGATTACGCGGAAGCATACAGGCATTTACCGTATGTGTGTGTACTTAAGCCGGAGATCTATGAGTAAATGAGGAGTGACACCATGGAAGTAAAAAGGGAATTGGATATTAAAGCATATATCGAACAGGAAATTGAAAAAGTGCGAACCCTAGTGGGTACCGGTAGAGTGCTTTGCGCTTTAAGCGGAGGGGTTGACTCTGCTGTAGCTGCAGTACTGGTACATAAAGCAGTAGGGGATCAGCTTGTATGTATGTTTGTGGACCATGGCTTAATGCGATTAGGGGAACCTGAAGAAGTAACCAATACTTTTAAAGGAGATTTTGGCATTAACCTGGTTTCCATCGATGCCAGGGAACGTTTTTTGGGTAAATTAAAAGGTGTGGTAGATCCGGAAGCAAAAAGGAAGATTATTGGAGAAGAGTTTATCAGAGTTTTTGAAGAAGAGTCAGCCAAACTGGGCCAGTTTGATTTCCTGGTCCAGGGAACCATCTATCCGGATGTTGTGGAAAGCGGTACCGGAGGTGATGTAACGGTTAAAAGTCATCACAACGTAGGCGGACTGCCGGAAGATATTAAGTTTACCCTCATCGAACCTTTACGGAGTCTCTACAAGGATGAAGTGCGGCAGGTAGGTACCGAACTGGGCATCCCCGACGATATTGTGTGGCGGCAGCCTTTCCCTGGACCTGGTTTGGCAGTGCGGATTATCGGGGAAATCACTCGGGAGAAACTGGATATTCTCCGGCAAGCAGATTATATCTTCCGGGAGGAAATCAAAAAAGCAGGCCTGGAAAGAGAGATTTGGCAATACTTTGCTGTGCTTCCTTCCATCAAAAGTGTTGGGAAGAAGAATGAGAAGCGTACATACGCCTACCCCATTATTCTCCGGGCAGTGAACAGTGTGGATGCCATGACGGCTCAGGCAGCCAGGATTCCTTGGGAAGTGCTGGAGAGAATCACCGCTCGGATTTTAAAGGAAGTAGAGCCGGTTAATCGAGTAGCATACGATTTATCACCGAAACCCCCCGGGACTATTGAATGGGAATAAAAGATTACCCTATGAGCTATGCGTCATTAAGCTCATAGGGTTGATTTTATTTTTTAGTACGGACGAAGTGTATCATTGAAGGTAAGATTGGGATTTTCCATTGTACCGGGTGTGAAGCATTATCTGAAATGTACCAAGCATTTGGAAAAGTTTTTCCTGAATAATGCCGGCAGCAAATACTGTCTATTGGAGTGATTAGAGTGTCGGGTGTAACTAAACATAAGGTCTTGGAGTTGCTCCAAAAAGATGATACTGATGAACTGCTGTGTTTATTTGACCGGGCTCCCAACCGAGTGAGGAAATACCTGACCATGGCTACCTATGCTGAAGACGACGCCACCAGGAAGAAAGCCGTTAATTGCTTTGGATGGTTAGCCAAAAAGAGAGGGATGTCTCATCCGGAATTCTTTAGAGAGACTATTCGAAGGCATATCTGGGCTATGAATGACGAAAGCGGTAACATGGACTGGTTGGCTCCTGAAATTATCGGGCAGATTGTGGCTGCCCAACCCCGGATGTTTGAGGAATTTGCTTCCATCATGATTGAGGCAGCTCTGAAGGAACCACCTTTTTATCCCAGCTTACGAAAAGCAGTGAAACTATTAGCCGGTACCGATAAAAATCTAATTCAGCATCAATTGTCCAGGCTCCAAGAACTAGGCATGATCAACGAGAACGAGGCAGCCGGGTAGACCGCCTCCATTCTCTTTGTTGACAAACTACATCTTCCCAATCGGTGTTAATCGTGGGCTTCAGAGGAGCCCGGTTTGGGGATGAGCTCAGTCGCCTAGGATGCCTCCGAAATCGCACCCTGCGGGTGCTCATGCCGTCGGCATTTTTCCTAGGGCTCCTTCGCTCTTTTGATTTTGGCTCCAATTCAGCCCTTCGATTAACACCGATTAGTAATGTGTCGACAGTCTGAGGCTGCCGGATAAGGCAGCCTCGCTTTTTATTGTTTACATGTTTAGCTGGACTTGGCTTGGTCTCTGAGAACGTGTTTCAGGATTTTGCCCGAGGCATTACGGGGAATAACTTCTACGAATTCAATAATTCTCGGAAGCTTGAAACCGGCTAAATGTTTGCTGCAAAAAGCCGTCAGCTCTTCTTGGGTAGGGGCCTCTCCTTTGGCCACTAATACGGCCTTGACTGTTTCACCCCATTCCGGATGCGGTACTCCAATGACAGCCGCATCAGCAATGCCGGGATGCATAGTTAATACATCTTCAATTTCTTTGGGGTAGATATTGACACCGCCGCTAATGATCATGTCTTTTTTCCGGTCCATGATCCATAAGTAGCCATCCTCATCGAGGCGGGCAATGTCCCCTGTATACAACCAGCCGTCTTTAATCGCTTCTGCAGTGGCTTCAGGGTTTTTGTAATAACCGTCCATGACGGAGGCAGACTTTATGATGATTTCACCGGCTTCTCCGGGGGCTACTGCCCGACCTTGGTCATCCACCACCTTTAACACTGTATTGACAGTGCCATAGCGGCCGATACTGCCTGCCTTTTCCTCATGTTCATGGGCGTATAAAGCCACTCCGTTAGGTCCAGCTTCCGTGAGACCATAGACACTGACTAATTGCCCGGGCAGTGCCTTTTGGACGGCTAATACTGCCTCCTTGGACATAGGTGCCCCGCCGTAAATCCAATACTCCATGCTGCTTAAATCATAATTAGCCAGATCCGGTAATTGGGCAGCCAGTAGGAAAGCTACCGGTGCACCGAAAAAGTGGGTAGTTTTTTCCTGGGCGGCTAAGCCAACCAGATTTTGGGGAGTGAAATCACCAAGTACAACGGTAGCACCGGCATAGACAGCTCCCAACAGGGAAAGGTTGAGAGGAGCCGAATGGGTAAGAGGCATCAAGATTAACATACGGCTGGAAGAGCGAATTTCCATTTCATAAGCGAACATTGACGCTACCGCATTTAAAGCGTTATGGGACAGAATTACTCCTTTTGGTTTGCCGGTAGTTCCTGAAGTGTACAATATCTCAGCAGCATCCTCCGAAGCAAAAGGGTAGTTAAAATCCCTGGCATTACAAGCTCGAAAGATGTTTTCGAAATTATCCGTGTTTTCTACATAGCGAAGGTTGATACCCTCGGCTGCTTTAAGGCCGATTTCTTTCAAACCATTATCATACAACAGAGATACGGCATCACTGTTAGCCAGGATATAATTTATTTCGCTCGGGGTAAGCCGCACATTGATTGGTACAGCTCGTGCTCCTAATTGAAATATGGCGAAAAGAGCAATGACAAAAGAGGGTCGATTGGGAATCAATAAAGCTACGGAATCTCCTTTATTGATGCCTTGTTCATTTAAGTGTTGAGCAAGCTTAGCGGACCTCCGGTACAACTCTTCCCAAGTCAAGGTAACGTTACCGGCAGGATAGCTTACAGCTAATCTTTCGCCGAATTTTAAGGCATTACGTTCTAAAGCAGCCACGAGGCTTTCGCTCATACTAATGGATACCTCCTACTCATAGATTTTTTCCTCCAGGTTTTCTGCTTCTAAAGCATCCAGCTCAACGTCTCGGCCCAGCGGAGCTCTTTTGGCAACTTCTTTGTAGTATTCATGCTGAATGATTAAACTCATGATTTCATTGGTACCGGTCCAAATCATAGGCAAGCGGGCGTCCCGCAAATACCGCTCGATAGGATAAACGTTGGTAAAACCGATGCCACCCAGGACCTGCATGGCTTCGTTGACTACTTTCCAAGTGGTCTCCGTGGCGAATTTTTTAGATTGGGAAACCATTCTTCGTTGGAGGGCGGCAGGTACTCCCCGATCGATGGCCTCAGCTGTAGTGTAAACCAGAGAACGGGCCGCATCCAATTGGGTGATACTTTCCGCTATTTTAAAGCTAACCCCTTGAAAATCCTTAATCTTACGACCGAATGCTTTACGCTTGGTACTGTATTTGACGGCAATCTCAAGAGCTGCTTTGGCTAAACCCAAAACTCCGGCGGCACTGGTTAACCTTTCAGGCACCATCATTTGATAGAAAATAGCTCCGGCACCGTTTTCCGGTCCGACCAGATTGGAAGCAGGGACCTTTGCGTCACGGAATACCAGTCTGCCTGTACCGCCTCCCCGGCTGCCCATCAAGCCGTATACATGGTGAACTTCTACTCCGGGTCCCCGGTCTACCAGAAAAGCACTGAGAGAATCCCGGGGAGAACCTTCCGGATTGGTTTTGGCGTAGACTAGGAAGTAATCGGCTCCTTCAGCGCCTACAATAAAACGTTTCTGCCCGTTAAGGATGTAGTAATCTCCCTCCCGGCGGGCAGTGGTGGTAGCTCCAAAAAAGTCAGAACCGCCTCTTGGTTCGGTGAGACCTTCCGCAGTAAATTTTTTGCCGGCTAGGGTTTCGGCCAAATATTTTTGTTTTTGTTCTTCCGTACCGAATTTGTTAATAGCCTCTCCCACTATGGAAGGTAAGGAATACAAGCAGGCCAGGGCGGAGCCCAGCATGCCGATGTCCTCCAAAGCGATAATTTCCGAAGTCCATCCGAGACCACGACCGCCGTATTCCTTGGGGAAGCGAAGCCCTAATAAATTCCGCCGTCCGGCTTCTTGGAGAAAGTGGGTAGGATATTGGACCTTTTCTGCATCCATGTCCAGGATTAACTGCTTATCAATTGA
>JAAYOX010000042.1 GCA_012520135.1 Clostridia bacterium | reverse complement strand
CCACGAAAGCCCGTGTAGCTAAAAACTGGTTGGCAGCTACCCTGGCTTTATCCATCAGTTCAGCTTCTGCCCTAGACTTTTGCCGTTCAAAAGTCCAAACAAAACTCAAAAAGGAAACCCAAAGAGTAATAATGATCAGACAGAGTACCAAGCGAACACCTAACTTATCAATAAACTTGGCATTTCTCATCTGTATTGTCTCCGTTTCTGAAAAATGATAAAAAAGTAATCTCTATGCAATATTTTAACATGTTCTCCTGTTCACAAACAAGGGTAAATAACGACTCTCTTATTCTTTTTTCATTCTTTTACTTCATCTTGTTGGGCCCGGAGTAAAATTGACTTAGCTAATACCAGTTTTTCCTCCGGCACATACAAATCTACCCCAAAGGAAGTACCCAGATAGATTTTAGCAATACCACTGTTCCCGGGATATTTCCGCATAATAGGTATATCGTGGGTCTCCAATAGGCCGGCGATTACATCTGCCTCCCAATCATTATATGTATTTGTAAGATATGCCCAAGCTTGCGGCACTTTTTCGTCACCTCTTTTTCACACTCCTTTATTATGTGTAAGAAATAAATTATACTACACTTATTACGTTTTTATCAGCTAATTTCCTGCTATAATATTTTTTCTTGCTGAAAACTACTAGACGAATTACAATATCTATAGTAAATAATTCCCAATTAAGGAGGAAAGAAAATCTTGAACAGCTTACTATTTGCTTTTAATTGTCTCAGCGAGGATCTGCGCCAGGGATCAATGGGAGAATGTGCCTCTTGGAGCACCATCGAAGCTCTGTTCCACGCCTTCAATATCATGGGTCACCAGGTCTGGCCCATCAATATACAATCTCCCGATCATTTAAATGACTATTTGGCATCTATCCCGAGACCCTCTTTAGCATTTGTCTATGCGGAAGGGTTTCTGAATAAACCGGCTTCTCTATGGGACGGTTCCGGCCCCAGTCTAATCCGGGAAATATTAGATAACTGGGGCATTCCTACTACTCATTCTACCCCGGAGGTAATGCAGCTATGCCGTCATAAACATTTGACCTCTACCAGGCTGGGGGACTTCGGCCTACCGGTACCCCCATTTCAGGTGGCGACCCCAACGGAGTTCTTTGCGCCTTCCTTTTCTCTGAATTTAGATTTTCCCCTCTTCGTTAAACCTGACGGCGGAGGGGCAAGTCTGGGAATTGATAAAGATTCTTTAGTATTTAATGCAAATCAATTAGAAGCAAAAATGAACAGCCTTTACCGGGAGCTTGGGGATTTACCGGTAATTATCGAAACCTACCTGCCCGGTCAGGAATACACCGTCGGTATCGTAGGCAATGAGACCAAATATGTTTTGCCACCGATAGCATTTTCCCCGGAAACGGGCATTAGGCATTTGGACAGCAAAAGAAATCCTTCGGACCACTCTTGGGAGTTTCTGGAGTGCCATGATCACCGGTGGCAGCGGATCTCCAATCTGGCTTTTGCTGCCTTTGATGCCCTAAAGGCTGCCGATGTAATCAGAATCGATCTGAAGGAAGATGCCCAAGGAAATCTTTATATTATTGATGTCAACGGCACTCCTTCGCTAGGTGCCAATTCCTCCTTGGTAGCTATGGCTAAACATATCAATATTAGCCATTTGGAACTGGCAAGTTTGATTATCAGCAACAGCTATGATCGCCATCGAATAGATGCCCCCGGAAAACTTTTTGAACTGACGGCCGATGCGTACCAAAAACTGATATCCTATGCTTCCATGGTTGCATAAGCAAAGGGGCTATATCCCGCGCAGGATATAGCCCCCTTTTGATTCGTTCATGTAGGTTATTTAATTTCTGGCAGGCAAGCCAAGCTCTCTTTGATGAATTCTTCGCCGTGAACTACGTCTTCTATTTTTCCTGACAGGTAATTGTCGTAGGCTGTTAAATCAAAGTGCCCGTGACCGCTTAAGTTAAACAGGATCACTTTCTCTTCCCCGGCTTCCTTGGCCTGATTTGCCTCTTTGATTGCGGCGGAAATGGCATGGGCACTCTCCGGTGCCGGCAGAATACCTTCCGTCTTGGCAAACAGGGTAGCCGCTTTAAATACATCTGTCTGAAGCACTGCCTGGGCCTCGATGATCCCGTCATGGTAAAGCTGGCTTACCAAAGGAGAGTCACCGTGGTAACGGAGTCCTCCGGCATGAATTCCCGGCGGCATAAAAGCATGACCCAGGGTGTACATTTTCAACAAGGGTGTCAACTTGGCTAAATCGCCAAAGTCATAAGCAAACTCACCTTGAGTCAAGGTAGGGCAAGCAGCAGGTTCTACTGCAACCAGGCGAGGCCCCTTCCCTGCCAATTTGTCCGGAACAAAAGGAAAGGCAACACCGCCAAAATTGGTTCCCCCGCCACAGCAAGCGATGACCACATCAGGGTAGGCGTCCACCATTTCCAGTTGGGCTTTGGCTTCAAGTCCGATGACAGATTGATGAATCACCACGTGATTGAGTACACTGCCCAATGCATAATTAGTATCTTCCCTGGAAGCTGCTTCTTCCACAGCCTCACTGATAGCAGTACCCAAACTGCCTAAGTTATCAGGATCTTTGGCCAACACTTGCCTACCCGCTTCCGTTAGGTTACTGGGACTGGGAATAACGGTGGCTCCGAATACTTCCATCAAAGATTTCCGGTATGGTTTTTGAATGCTGGATATTTTAACCATATAGACCCGGCATTCCAGGTCAAAATAGTTGCAAGCCAGACTCAAGGCAGTACCCCATTGGCCTGCTCCAGTTTCCGTGGTCAGCCTCTTGATGCCGGCTTTTTTATTATAGTAAGCTTGGGCTACGGCTGAATTCAGCTTATGGCTGCCGGCAGGACTGACTCCTTCATACTTGTAGTAGATCTTGGCCGGAGTATCCAGGGCTTTCTCCAGTTTAAATGCCCTATACAAGGGAGACGGTCTCCAGAGTTTATAGAGATCCAGCACTTCGTCAGGGATCTCGATCCATCTCTCGGTAGACATTTCCTGTTTGATCAGTTCTTCGGGAAAAATAACCGCCAAGTCCTGGGGTCCGGCTACTTCCTGGGTGGCCGGGTTTAGGGGCGGCTCCGGCAAGTTAGGCATATCAGCCTGAATGTTGTACCAATGGGTAGGTATGTCCTTTTCCTGCAGCAGAATCTTGGTTGGATGCTCTTTACTCATCTTATCTCTCCTCTCCTTATCTCATCTCAACCGACTTGGCTAGTATTTTATCCAAAATTCTGATTAATGTCCATACTTTTTAGCAAAATTATTTCAGATTGCATGAAGCCCCTCCTTTTTGCTCACAATAAGCAAAAAGGAGGTCACTAACATATGGATCAGGTTCGAGGAAGATTGCCCAAGAAGCAATCCGGTCAAATACAAGAGCTTCAGTCCCAGCTTCAACAAATGGGCTATGAGTTCTCCGAGGAAATGGGCGAGATCTCTTTTTCCAGACCGGGGCGATTGGAATCGGTCTTATCAGAAGTACTGCCTGTAGTGGAAAAAGGCGGCTGGAATGCCAGAAAGGAATTGTATTTGGAGGAAACCCATCCTGAGAAAGCTTCACGGTCCATCTACGAAAACGGGCGTATCTTAAGGCTTTACCCCAGCCACTAGAAAACAAGGTGACGGCTCTCATGTCTCACTGCCGCATTGCCGGCATGTCTCATAATTAAAGGAGGTGATCAAGTGGCCAGTGTGACTGCCATGGAATGTTTACTGTTAGAGGAACATTTCCGCTCGGAAAATGCTATGATTCAGCTACTGCAGTACGCCCAAGCAAACTGCAATGAGCCCCGTTGCAAAAACATTTGTGAAACCATGCTACGGGAACACCGGGAGCAATCAAACAATTTAGCTCGTTTCATCAATCTTTAATAAAACCAAGGAGGTAAGTTCATGGAAGCCCACTTAGGAGACAAAGAAATGATGCAAATCATTTTAGATAAGCATAAAGAATGCGCCGTAAAACTAACCAGACTGGCCATGGAATGTACAAATTTTAACCTGAGAAATGAAGTATTAAGAACTCTGGATATGTGTCTGCGGCACCAGCATCATCTTTTCGAATTGATGCACCACATGGGCTGGTATCAACCGACACCTGCCTCGGTGGAAGAAACAAGCGGTTTAAAAAGTACTATTCGCCAACATGTGACTGTATAAGTGATCGAAAATCGGTGTCAATCGCGGGCTTCAGAGGAGCCCGCAATTGGCATCGATTAACTTTATGCAGATAGTCTGAGGGGGTTGCCTTTACCGGCAACCCCCAGTTTATATTGAATGCTTCGTTTTAGTATTGTCCCAAACGGAAAGCTTGATTTGAGCCACTTACGCCGTAGTCTTGTCTACCGGTTGGAGAACTGCTCACTTCGGAAAAACCGGCAGTAGCGCTGGGACGGGTGTAGCTAACGAGATTGGATTGCTGACCGCTAAGTCCTGAACCGGACATACCGCCGCCCATGCCCCCGTAAAGTTGCCCTCCTTGCTGGCCGGAGAAATAGCTGCTTACAGGATAGTTGTAGTCAGATACGCCAAAATTTTGCTGTTGACTGTCTCCGACACCGGCTTTAGGACTGTGAGCGGGAGTATATGAAGCAATGTTACCAAGCTGGCCGGAAATTCCGCTTAAACCGCCACTGAAACCGTAAACGCCATAACTGCCATATCCTCCAAAGTTCTGACCTTGCATGCCGGTTGTTGAACCACCATCGCCAACACCGGCTTTGGGGCTATGGGCAGGAGTGTAGGAAACGATATTACCCATTCCCTGGCTCATGCCATAGCCTCCTCCCATACTGCCGGAAACAGATTGGGAGCTCAAAGATGACAACTGGTTACTGATACTGGACAATTCCCATTGCAATTGATTGATTCTTTGCTGTAGTTGCTGCATTTGAAATTGCAAAATTAACACTCCTTTTTCATAATTCTACTGCTAAAAGTAGTATGAGAAACAAGGAGGTTAATTATGTTGGTTAATCTTTCCTGACAATTGTTCAACATTCTTATAGCCTATATGGTAGCCAAGCTTTGTTCCAAGTCATTAATAATATCTTCCGGGTCTTCCAGACCAATGGAAAGCCGGATCATGCTTTCCGTCAAGCAGAATTGGGATAAAGCTTCCTTTGGGTAGCCCCGGTGAGTCATGGCTGCGGGATGCTCTACCAAGGTTTCTGCATCTCCTAAACTGACGGCAATTTTAATTAGCTGCAGGCTGTTAACCAGTTTTTTGGAGGGAACAAGGCCTCCTTTAACCTCAAAACTGATCATGCCTCCAAAGCCGGTCATCTGTTTCTTGGCTATTTCGTGACCGGGAAAATCAGGCAAACCGGGATAGAGTACCTTTTCTACCTTGGGATGACTCAGGAGAAATCGAGCCACCTGATTAGCATTAGACTCATGCTGTCTCATTCTTAGTCCAAGAGTTTTCAAGCCTCTCAACAAAAGCCAGCCGTTAAAAGGACTCATCACCCCACCCAACTCGCACATATAACCGAATTTCAGCCGATGAATATACTCCTGGTCACCACTTACGGCTATGCCACCCAGCACATCACCGTGTCCGGAAATATATTT
>JAAYOX010000374.1 GCA_012520135.1 Clostridia bacterium | reverse complement strand
TCTTTTCAATAATAGATAGAGAAAAAAGGGGACACCGATTAGGGATGTAATGATCCCCACCGGTATTTCCGCCGGTGCAAGAACCGTACGGGCCAAAGTATCAGAAGCCAAAAGAATGACGGCTCCCATCAAACAGGAGCATGGGATGAGGAAACGATTGTCACTGCCGATGAGGATCCGGCTGATATGAGGAGCCACCAGACCGATAAAGCCGATTACACCGGTAAAGGCCACCGTAGCCGAAGCAGCCAGGGAAGCCACAATCAAAGTTCCCAACCGTAAACGTTTCACATTCACTCCCAAATTAATGGCTACTTCTTCTCCGGCAGCCAGGGCATTTATATCCCAGGCAAAACGCATCAAAAACACCATACACAAGAGAACCAAGGGAACCAAAAGCCCTACTTGCTGCCAATTGGCACCCCATAAGCCCCCCATCAACCAAATCACCAGATCTTTCAAGGCTTCGTGAGGTGCTATATATTTCAAGGCGGAAACACCGGCAGAGAAAAGATAGCCTAATGCCACACCGGCCAAAATCAGCGTCTCCGGTGCAGTGCCTTTTATTTTGGCAATGCCGTACACCAGCATCATCGTGGAAAAGCCAAACAGAAAAGCACTGCCGGCCACCAAAAAAGTACCCACCGTTGCAAATCCGGCTCCCAACAATGAACTGCCCAATACAATAGCCAGGGCAGCGCCAAAGGAAGCTCCTCCCGACATACCTAAAGTGTAGGGACTGACCAAAGGGTTACGCAAAATACCCTGCATCACCGCACCTGCACCGGCTAAACTAATCCCTGTAATGATCCCCAACAGGATACGGGGCAAACGCAACCCCATGATAACCGCTTCCGCCAGGGAATCTGCCGGTGCAAAATAGTTGGGCAGAAGAGATGCCCCTACTACTTTAATAACATCCTTCACCCCAACGGAAGAAGCCCCCACCACAAGGGCCGATAAAGCAGTCACCAACAGCAATACAATTAATGTCAACAATACAATAATCTTTTTAGCAATACCGGTTTCATATACTTCCTTAATATTTCTCCTTCTTTCACTGTCTGCAATGTTGGATTTAGACGCCAACACTTTCATTTTACCGTCTCCCCGCTTTTTCTTGCTCTGCACCACCGGTGCTGCCAAATGCTATACCGTTACTTCCCACCCTTAAGGACTACCTGCTAAACAGGATTCAAAGGGATCACATAGTAACCGGTAGCCCCGTTTAAAATCCGGGCTTTCACCCCGTACACAGCACGAACATTGGCTTCATTTAAAACATCACGGGGCGAGCCGGCCGCAAAAACTCTCCCATCGTTCAGCATCAACAAGAGATCAGAAAACCGGGCGGCCAAATTCAAATCATGGAGTACCATAACCACCTGCCTCTTTTGCCGGTGAGCAAAATCCCGTACCAGCTCCAGCACCTCCAGTTGATGCCTGATATCCAAACTGGCGGTAGGCTCATCCAATAGCAAGACTTGGGGCTGCTGGGCTAAAGCCCGGGCAATGAATACCCTTTGTTTTTGCCCACCGCTCAGTTCATCAAGCTGGCGCTGGGCCAATTCCTCCAAATGCATCAATCTCATCACATCTGCTACTACATCCAAATCCTGTTGGCCCACGCCCCAGGTTAGATGGGGCTTACGCCCCATCAACACTGTTTCCAACACTGTAAAGGAAAAGGCTTCTCCTGCGGCTTGGGGGACATAACCCATCATTTTGGCCAGTTGGCGGGAATTAATCTTGCTGATTTCTCTCCCGTCTAGGATGATTTTGCCGCCCTGGGGCTTTAGTACTTGTGCCAGGCAACGCAGGAGAGTGCTTTTGCCGGTACCGTTAGGCCCTATAATACTTAACACCTGCCCCGGTTTCACTTCCATAGAGACACTTTGAAGAACCGGGTAACTGCCATAGCTAAAGTTGACACCCTCAATAAACAATTCCATGTTGAACCGCCCTTTATCCGTTAACCATATAACGCCGTTTTACGGGGCTTCATAGGACCAGATTCCCTGTAACGGTGCCCCTAACCATTCCTCAAAATACTCCTGCAAGATAGTATCAGGTTGGATACCGGTAAACCGCTCAGGATAAAACCACTTACCCAAATAAAATGCACCCAAGTAGGTTTTATCCCCTCCCAGCAGCCGGTTGTAGATCAGGTAAACCCGTCCTTGCTGACCGGCTTCAGTTTTTCCCATGACTTTATCTGCCAGGGCATTGGCAATTACATTTTCTGACCAGGTAATATCTTGAGCATCATAGCCCATTTCTGCGTCTCCTGAGGTGTTGAGTACGAAAATCTCCGGGTTTTCTTCCAATACCCACTCCCCGTTCACTTGGGGGTAGCCTTCCATGTGGCCGGCGATGTTAATTCCTCCGGCCTTTTCAATTCCCTGGTGGGTTGAAGTGCCCTGGGCAAAAGTCTTATAATTTCCATCCGCAAAATGACTGGTATACATGGCAAATACCCTTACCCGCTCTTCTTCCTCCAACCCCTCCAACCTTTTCGCCAGCAAGTCGGTTTGCTGCTTTTTCCAGGCAAGAAAGGCCTCAGCTCTTTCCTCTTTGCCCAATGCTTTAGCTAAAGAACGAAACTCTTCATCGTAAGCCTCCGGCTTAAATAGGTCCAGCTTAATCACTTTAATCCCCAAAGGTTCAAGTTTTGCAGAAAAATCTTCGTCACTGTAGGACTTTACATAAGCAAGCACAGCCTGGGGCTTTAATTCCAATATTTTTTCATAGCTGGGTTTACTGTATTTCCCTACCACCGGGCGATCATTTAGCCCCAAATATGTTTTGTCCATGGTATTATCAGCTATTCCTACCACCGCATCTTGTGCTCCCAAAATAGCCACTGCTTCGGCAGCGTTAGAATTTAAGATCACTACCCGCTCCAAAGGATAAGGTACGGTAATGGTTTCCCCCAAAGAATCTATAATGGTTATTTCATTTACGTCTGCACTGACCTCCGCTGAGTTAGTGTCTGAACTTTTGTCTCCCGCGGAAGTCTGACCACACCCTGTTACAACTGTCATTACCATTAACAGCAAAAAGATAATACTGAAAAACTTGTTTCTTCTCATATCCTTTGGTCCTCCTTACAATTGCAATAAAAATCCTGCTTGGCTTTCTGGAACAATTAATGGCTTGTACCTCCTTTATTAAAGATTGACTGCCCTCCGCAACCAAAAACGTTGACTAACCGTTTGTTTTAATGTTCATGTGCCGCTCCTTCATGTTCTTTGATGGGCGATAGTTCTTCTTGGTCTTGAGTAAAAACCTGCATATCCATTTCACCGGGGAAATGCTCTGTTACAATCGCATAAACCCCGTCCTCTGAAATCGTAAAATAAATATGTCCATGCTCCGGATCCATTTCCAGAGTATAAGCATAATCGGGCTTTGCCTCGAAAGTACCTTCCTGGGGAATCCTTTCTTTGTCCGATGCCATTACATGGGCCGCATGATGCTCCAGGTCGGTGATGTTATCGCCCATTTTGATAAAACCCACATCCATGGTTTCGTCTTCACAGGCTCCAAAGTGAAACAAATACTCTCCTGCAGTTAATTCAAATTCGCCAATCCATTCAAACCCGCCATGAGCATGATCGTGGTCATGTTCATGTCCACCACAGCCCCCCAAAAACAATCCTACAGTCACAACCAAAACCAACGCCAGAAATTTTGTTTTCATTTTTCTCCTCCTATCCGCATTTGCTATATCCACACTGACAACTGAGACACCCTTCTGCAAACTGTAATTTTCCTTTACATTCCGGGCAGATACCCAGCTTAAGATATCCGTCTTCAGGCACTTCCCAAGCACAATTTACTTCATGGTTAGCGCAGTACTCTTCCCATTCTGCTTGCAACACTGGTATAATCTCTTCCGGTATGCTGCCGTTAACCTGTAACTGCCGGTGCAGGATACGACCGATAATATCCGGACAGCTTTTCCCTACGATACTCTTGTCAGTAGCCTTTCTGCGAATGAAGTTGGGGCAACTGACGGAGGTAAGCTGATCGATAATGGCTTCGGGAGCGATATTGGCCCTCAACGCCAGGGAAATGAGGCGGCTGACCCCTTCAGTAAAGCCGCTGCAGCCACCGGTGGAGCCGGTAGTGATGAAAGTTTCGATCAAACCTTGCTTGTCAGAGTTGACGGTAATATACATCTTGCCGCAGCCGGTTCTTACTTGGTCAGTGATACCGATGGTTTGTTTGGGACGGGAGCGGGGATAAATCTTTTCTGCCGGGGTATGTTCTTTTTTCTGTTCCCCTTTCCCCACGGTGAGAACCTCCTGGGTTCTGCTGCC
The DNA here is from genome assembly GCA_012520135.1 of Clostridia bacterium. Lineage (GTDB taxonomy): Bacteria > Bacillota > DULZ01 > DULZ01 > DULZ01 > JAAZDD01. Next base: position 5,287 of record JAAYOX010000374.1, on the reverse strand, counting down.
GGAACGGTAAACGGTAACTCCTTTACAGCCCAATTGGTAAGCCAGTTCATAAACACGACGAACGTCTTCTTTAGTGGCGGTATAGGGGAAATTAACCGTTTTGGAAACTGCATTATCACAGTGCTTTTGAAAAGCAGCCTGCATTTTAATATGGTATTCCGGGCTGATTTCCAGGGCAGTGACAAACACTTTTTTCCACTGTTCAGGGAATCCCTCGATATTTTGAACAGTTCCCTTCTCTAATACATGATTGATGATGGCACTTCTCTTGGCCGGCTCCAGGGTGTCAAGGTATTCCTTAAAAACAGGGTTAATCTCCACGAGAGTCTCCCCGTCCAGCACATGCTTGGCATAAGCCAGAGAGAATACCGGCTCGATACCGGAGGATGCTCCTGCAATCATACTGATGGTGCCGGTTGGAGCAATGGTGGTACAGGTGGCATTCCGCATGGGCCGTCCCTTGTAAATGCTTTGTTCAATATTGGGAAAGCTACCTCTTTCCAAGGCTAATTCACCGGAGTAGTGATGGGCTTTTTCCTGAACAAAGGCCATCACTTTTGAAGCTAAATCGACTGCTTCTTCTGAGTTGTAAGGGATCATGAGCTTAAAAAGCAGGTTAGCCCAACCCATAATGCCCAGTCCTATTTTCCTGTTACCCCGCACCATGGTTTTGATTTCAGGGATGGGGTATTTACTGACTTCAATTACATTGTCCAGGAAGCGAACACACCATTTTACGGTTTCATCAAGTTTGTCCCAGTCAATAGTTTTTTCAGGGGTAATCATTTGCGCCAGATTAATGGAACCCAGGTTACAGGCTTCATAACCCAACAGCGGTTGTTCTCCGCAGGGGTTAGTGGCTTCTATTTCTCCTAAAGCCGGTGTAGGGTTATCCTCATTGAGCCTGTCTAAAAAAATAATCCCCGGCTCCCCGTTTTTCCAGGCGTGTTCCACGATCAAATCGAATAACTCCGAAGCTGAGATCTGATCGTAGATTTTGCTATTAAAAGTCAGAACGTACTTGCCATTGTCTTCTACCGCCTCCATAAATTCCTTGGTCAAACCTACGGAAATATTGAAATTGGTTAATTCGTTATTATCTTGCTTGGCCGTGACAAACTCCAGGATATCGGGGTGGTCAACCCTCAAAATCCCCATATTGGCTCCTCTTCTGGTGCCCCCTTGCTTGATGGCCTCAGTAGCTGCGTTAAACACTTTCATAAAGGAGACAGGCCCCGAAGCCACTCCTCCTGTAGACTTAACCGGATCGCTTTTCGGCCGGATCCGGGAAAAAGAGAAGCCCGTTCCCCCTCCGCTTTTGTGGATCAGGGCGGCATGTTTAACTGCAGTGAAGATTTCTTCCATGCTGTCTCCTACGGGCAGTACGAAGCAGGCTGCCAGTTGCCCCAGTTCTAGGCCAGCGTTCATCAGGGTAGGACTGTTGGGCAAAAAATCTAAATTAACCATGAGTTGATAAAAAGTGCCGGCAATTTCCTCTACTGCTTCTTCTCTGATCTCGGGATTGAAGGCTTTTTCTGCTGAGGCGATGGATTTGGCTACCCGGCGAAAAAGTTCTTCCGGTGTTTCCACTATTTGATTGTCTTCCTTGCGAAGGTATCTTTTCTCCAAAATTGTGATGGCGTTTGGACTTAAATTCACTCTCACTGCTCCCTTTCTCCACGGTCATCTTCCGCTTCAGGGGAAGTCAACCGGTATCGTTTCCAATACTCCAAGCTTTTCTGCAATAAAAAAAGCCTGGCTGCCTTCTGCAACCAAGCTTGATAAACTATTTTTTCATCAAAAATAGTTTGATCGGTACTTGGCCTTTCGACGGAAGGCGGGTCATACTGACACTTAGGCAGGTCTCCTGACTTGTGGATCAAAACTGACACTTTCGCCTTCCCGTCCGGTATCAAATGCTGCAATAAATACTCCACACACCTGACACCGCTCAGTGGCATCTTGAAAGCCGCTCCCCACTCACAGTGGCCGGACCGTCCGGGATTCTCACCCGGTTCCCTTTTATTCCTGCTTCAACAGGAACACCCAAGCGCCGACTATTCATTTTTCCTATAGATATTATTCCTAAAAAATCCATTAAACTTTTTTCTTCTTATTGAAAACAACAAATATTACTGCAACCACGGCAAAAACGGCAATCACAACGGGAACTTTAGGTATTGTTTTTTCCTCCACTCCTTCCTTATATTCCGCCCGGTGCCCCATCCCGTCATCGGCTACGGCCCGGTAAACGGCCAGGTTCTCATCAAAATGATATTTACCTTCCTCATCCACCAGGCCTCTTTCCAGTTCACGACCCTCTTCATCGTAAAGCACAACTTCCGTTCTGGGTGAAAAACCACCGCCGTCGTACTCCACTTTAAACATACCCGGTTCTTCCAGTCTCAATAACATGCCATGAGCAGAGGCCACACCGGGGATGAGTACCAGCAAAGCAATTAAGCAAAGAAAAAATCTTTTATTGAACTTGAGCATCAGCTAATTCTCCCCTTCCCGAAATAACCCAATCAGGTTTATGCTTTTCCATGAATCTCACCGCAAAACCGGTAACAATCCCCTCAATGGCCACCAGGGGCAGATGACCCACTGCTACAATCTTGGCCACGGAAAAATCCCCTTGAGCAAACCTGGGATCGGTTATGGCCAGCAAAACTACTAAAACTGCCACAGTGATCACCACCGACAAGCCGCCCACAAGTCCACCCCGGAGAGTTATGTTTTTGATAGGCAGGTGGCGGAACAAAAGATAAGATAAGTAACCGGGTATGGCCAGCAAGATGGTATTGGCACCTACTGTGGTCAAACCGCCATGTCTGAACAATAATGCTTGCAATAATAAAGCCGGTAAAAAGGCCAGGGCTAGCCTTCTTCCCAAGAGAATTCCGATTAGACCGCATAAAAGAGGATGAACGGAAGTAGGCGGCACAGGAATCGAAATCAGGGACACCCCGAAAAAGGTGGCCGACATCAAACTGATCTTGGGGATGTCTTCATCTTCAATTCCTTTAATGCCAATTGCCACACCTGCCACGGCCACCGCCGACGTAACCGCCACCACCGAAGTGCTTAATACTCCGTCAGCTAAATGCATTTACACACCTCCCTTTACGAATTCTTATTGGCAATTTTTCGTAAATACTCCTTGGCTTCCCTCATATTCCTAGGCTTAAAATCCTGCCGGGCAAACAAATCATAAAGCATTGGTTTAACTAACCCTGCCCGGCGGTAGATCTCCTCATCAGTAAGTACTTCCGAAGTCTGACCTTCCATTATTACCTTTCCATCACTCAAAATTACTACTTCATCAGCCCATTCATAAGTCAGATCCACATCATGAGTAGAAAAAATAATGGTCTTTCCTTCTGCAACCCAGCCATCCAATAGTTCTTTAAATTGAAGCAACCCATAACCGTCAAGGCCGGAGAAAGGCTCATCACAAACAATAATGCTGGGTTCCAAAACTATTAATCCGGCTATGGCTACTTTCTTTTTTTGTCCCAAGCTTAATTGATAGGGAGCATAGTCAAGTAACGGGGTGATTTCCAGCTCCTTGGCAACCTGCAAAATCCGCTCTTTTTTTTCCTCCTCGGCGTAACCGAAATTGTCCAAACCAAATTTTATATCCTGGTATACAGTTGTAGAAAACAGTTGATGATCAGGATAGTCGAACAGAAAGCCCACTTGCCTCCTGATTTCACGGAGATTCTTTTTCTGTACATTCTTATTAAGGATCTCCACCGAGCCTGTTTGAGGCAGAATTGTGCCATTCAGATGATAAAGCAAGGTAGACTTGCCACTGCCGTTGACCCCCAGTATAGCGGTTTTTTTCCCTGATTTAATATGTAGGTTAACCTCAGTTAATCCCCTCCGGCCATTGGGATAAGTGAAGCTTACGTTTTTAAGTTTGACTGCCATTCTACATCTTCCCATCAATAATTAAAATGATTATGAGGACAGCGATCCATAAGGAGGATTTGACAACCAGTGCCTTATTTCTAAGTTCTCTACTTCCCCCCTGACCTTCAAAGCCTCTTGCTTTCATTGCTTGAAAAACTTTGTCACCATGATCGCTGCTCTTCAGAAAAAAACCGCCTATCCATTCACCGAAAATGCCGAGATAAGACAAGCCCCTCCTTTCGTACAGCCCCCTTCCGGTTAGGGCCTTTCTCCCTTTTTCTATATCTTCATAAATCATGTGGAAATACCGAAAAGTAAGGGCAAAAATGCGGTTGAAAACGGGCGGTAAGCCCATATTCAAAATTCCCTCCACTAAATACAAGGCGGAGTGTCTTGCGATAACCGTACCCAATAAAATTGAGGAGATTAAAATCTTGCCTACAATCATCAGTACAAAATCAAGTTGTGCCAAAGTACCGGTGACCAAATAACTAATTACCGTAGGCATCAACATCAAAATTACAAAAGGCAGCACAGGTTTTGCCAGTCTCAAGACAAACTTATTTTCACAGACAACCACGGAGTAGACGATAGCTAAGGTACCGGTAATAGCCAACAACCGGTAGCTGTCAATGAATGACACGAAAAACAAAACAATAAAAAGGCTGATGATGGCAGTCTCGGGATTGATTTTTTCTTTTCTAAGAATATGGTTCATGCTCTCTTCTCCCCCAATAAATAAAAAACCCGGCTGCTTCCACAGCCAGGTTTTCTAAAATACTATTCTTCAGGCAAAAATTTGATTAGTACTTGACCTTTCCGCGGAAGGTATAACATACTGACACTTGGGCAGGTCTCCTGACTTATGGATCATAGCTGTCACTTTCGCCTTCCCATCCGGTACCAAATAGTGCTCCATTGCGGACATATGTCACACAACTACACACTTACCTGGCACCACACAGTGGCATCTTGAAAGCCGCTCCCCACTTACAGTGGCCGGACCGTCCGGGATTCTCACCCGGTTCCCTTTTATTCCCGTTGGCACGGGAATACCCAAGTTCTTATTATTCAGTTGTTTAATCTAAATCATACTCTAAGATGAGCTATTTAGCAATAGCCTTTTATGCCGGATTCGCCCGGGGAAACACTGTTCAAGCTTTAATGGCAGAAGGACGCCTAAGTCCTTTGGCGCCTACCAACAACACCGGCAGGTAACAAATCATAACAACTGCAAAAGCTATAAACAACCTTTTTAAACTCCAGATATCTACAATAGCTCCCCCAATTAAAGGGCCCACAGTATAGCCGATAGAAAAGGCCGTATTATTAAAGCCGATGGCGGTACCATAACTGGCATTACGGTTTT
>JAAYOX010000373.1 GCA_012520135.1 Clostridia bacterium | reverse complement strand
TTTTCAAGGCGTTCCTCAGCCACCTGTAAAGCCGTTGCCTGCTGGTATTCACCGAATACGATACCTTGGTTGATGAGTGCTTCTACCTTCTCTTGAGGCGGCTCCCGGATAGGCAGGCTGACATTTCCCTGCCAGTCAAACAGATCCAGAACCGGCTGAAGAATAGTCAACAAAACAAACAAGCCTACTACTAAACGAATATATCTGGTTAAATCACTTTTGGGTAGTAACATTTCTAAAAAAGTAGCCAAAAGCAGCAATAATACCAAATTGCGAGTCAGTTCCTGGAACATTTCCATCATCGCTTACCCCTCCGGTTACCTTGGTTATCTCAGGAGCACACTGTAATTGCCCAGACCGGCTACAATGGTCACTACCATAAAAAACATTAGCCCTACTGCGGCCACTGCTCCAAAGACAGTAAATAGGATTGAGGCTAAGCTTTCCAACATATTGGGAATATTGCCTTCTCCAAAGGGCTGAATGATAGCTGCTGCCAAACGATAAATCAAAGCCATTGACAAGATCTTGACGGCCGGGAGCAGGCAGATGACCACAATAGCCAGGACACCGATTAAACTGACTGCATTTTTTAATAATAAGGAAGTACCGATGACAGCCTCGATAGCGTCAGAGAAAGCTCTCCCCACCACCGGTACAAAACTGCCTGTTAAGAATTTGGCGGTCCGCAAAGCCACTCCGTCGGCCACTGCTCCGGCTACCCCCTGGATAGAAAGAACTCCGATAAAAATGGTTAGAAACAATCCCAGCAACCCCAGACTGATCTCCTTAACCAGCTTGGCCAGCCTGGTCACCTGAAACTGGTCGGAAATATGATTCACAATCGTGAGTACGGCAGCAAAATAGATTAAGGGAAAAACTACGTTAACAGTCATACTGCTGATTAAACTTAGTGAGGCGAACACTATGGGATGAGTGATAGTAGCAGTTGAAATGCTGCCCACACTGGCCATTAGAGTGATCAAAACCGGTAAGATGGCGTAGATGAAATTAACCATTTGCTCAATAGCTGCTTTACCGGTGTTGGTGACCTGGTAGAAAGAAGTCAGGGCCAGGGAGATTAAAGCCAGAAAGACCACAGCGTTGGCCAGCTTGCTGATAGTGCTATGCTCAAAAGCAGATTGGATGTTATGTAAAATAGCGGCAAGAACAGCCAACACGATTAATTTTCCCAATAAACTGGAGTTAGCCAGCAATTCACGAAACAGAAAACGGATTAAACTCTCCAGAATGGTACCGATTCTTAAATCGGCATTACCTTCTTTTAAATCTCCGAACAAATCTCTCAAACTTAATTCCGGAATGTTTTTTTCCAATTCGCGGTCCAATTCAAAGAGAAAAGCTTCTAATTCATCCAGGCCCAAATCGACGGTAGGGTTGTCCCCTACAGGCAGGTGGGGAAGAGTATCAGCCTGTACCGGTACCGTCAGCCCTACTAAAATGATTATTCCAATGATAAGGATGCCTATTTTTTTCATTACGGTCCCACCTTACGGCAATAAACGAATAATAGTCTCCAACACTGCTACCAGAATTGGAATAGCCAAGACCAGCACCATAATTTTGGCTGCAAACTCAACTCTGGAAGCAATGGCTGATTCACCTGCATCCCGGCAGACTTGAGCTCCGAATTCCGCAACATAAGCAATGCCAATAATTTTTAAAATAGTGCCCAGATATAATTGGTTAACTTGAGCCTTATGAGCCAACTGATCCAAGGCGGCTAATACATAGGCTATATCTTTCAGGATACTGATAAAGATGATGATGCCCACCAAAACGCTGATGAGCATGGCATTGACCGGGGAATTAGTCTGCCTAAGGAAAATGGCAATGATAGAGGCGATCAAGGCAAGCCCTACAATCTGCATGATGTTCATGTAAACGTCACTCCTGTTCAGTACAAGCTGAACACCCGTTCTACAGCTTGAAAGAGTTCCATTATTTGAGGAATGACCATGGTCAGCACTACCGCCAGGCCCGCCAAAAGGATCATGTAGGCATATTCATCACGGCCGGCCTGTTTTAAAAAGGTGTAAAAAACAGAAATGATGATGGCGATACTGGCAATTCTAAAAATAATACCTGCTTCAGCTAAACTAAACACGGTAATTCCTCCTTAATACAACAAAATGATGAGGGCGATGCCACCTAAAACCCCCATGGTTCGCCACATTCGCTCATTTTTAGTCCTGATTTCTTCTGCCTGGAGTTGGAGAGAACGGAGCTGCTCTTGCAAAAGTTTAAACTTCTTTAATTGCTCCTCACGGTTTGCTAGCCCGAGTCCGGAACCGAAATCCCGCAGAACCGCCAAATCAATCTCCTTTAAAGCTGCCTTCCTGGCGAAAGCCTCCAGGCCTTGTTGCCATGCTTCTTCAGCCATGGTACCTTTCCCGTTACAGAGTCCGGCTCGGGTTTCCAGCCAGAGAATTTGGACCGGAGCCTGGCTGTAGCCGGCTACTTTTTCCAAGGCTTCCGGCAGAGGAGTTGCGGTATAATTAATATCCATTTCCAGTAACGTCAAATCATTTCTGAGTTTTTGTAATTGTTGGGGCCGGATCGCCAAACGGTGACCGGTCAGTATTCCCATAGCGGTAGTGGCTAACAAAATTAGCACAGCACCAATGAATTTCATCATTACACCCTTCCTACCAATTCAGCAGCCAGCGTTAGGACCGGTTGTATCAACTACCTTCTCGATGGTCCCTGGGCCCAACCGCCGGCTGAGCAAGACAATGCGTTCAAAAACCCTGCTTTTCATTAGCTCTCCCATGACCGGTCTTTGTTCCAGCTCCTCTATTTCATGTCCATGGATCGTTGCCAGAACAGTTACCCCTGCATTAAGCATCTCCCAGAGGGAAGCTACATCTTCCTTCCGGCCCAATTCATCAACGGCAATAATCCTGGGGGACATGGAACGAAGAAGAAGCATCATTCCTTCTGCTTTGGGACAACCGTCCAAAACGTCCGTCTGCAAACCCACGTCATTTTGGGGGATTCCCTGAAAACAACCGGCAATTTCCGACCTTTCATCCACCAAACCGATTTTTGCTCCCGGCCACAAGCCGGGAACACCGTCAGACAACTGGCGGATTAAATCCCTTAATAATGTTGTTTTACCTGCACCGGGAGGCGATACAATGAGAGTATGATAAATTCTGTTGTACTTGTGATCAATCAATAAAGGTGTTAGTTTGTCGGCAGCACCTTTAATCTCTCTGGCCAGCCGGAAATTAAGGCTGGACAAATGCTTCATTCCCTTTAACTTGCCATGGTCCAGCAGTGCTTCCCCGGTAAATCCTACCCGGTGTCCCCCTTTCAGAGTCAGGTAACCTTGAGCCAGTTCTGTCTCCAAGGCATAAAAGGAGCTTTGAGTGATTAAAGCAATTATTTTTTGCAGCATTTGGCTCTCTAACAGGTAGGGAACACCTGTATTGACGGCTGCCAACTTACCGCTCTTGGTGAGCCATTTGCTTGTGCTTCCTATTTGCAGAAATACGGGTTTGCCGGTTCGCAGGCGAATTTCCTCCAACTTGTCCCATTGGCTTCCGGCAATGTTACCCAGCCAGTTTCTCAATGGTTCAGGAAAATAGGGCAATAATTCCCGTGCAAGCGATTTACCGTCATTACTGACCCAAGAAAGTGGCTTGCTTTCTGTCATCCGGCAACCCTCCTTCTTTATAAAGATATTTAGGTTGTGGTATTTTATGCCAGGAATTAAAAAAACCCTCGGGAATTCCGAGGGCATTACACTGCGATCCAAGATCAAATCGATGTTAATCTGGGGCTTCAGAGGAGCCCGGTTTGGGGATGAGCTCAGTCGCCTTTGGATGCCTCCGGA
>JAAYOX010000372.1 GCA_012520135.1 Clostridia bacterium | reverse complement strand
TTATCGATAAGATTTACCTGGCTCTATTGGAGCAGGGTTGGACCTTAAATGACATTGACACCATGGATATCATTTATTACCTGAAACTTCTTAACCGGAAAAGAGGAAATGAAAAAGTGTATATTGATAATATTCTCTAATGTTCTAGCTTTTCACCTTAACGTTAAATTTGTGTCTAGTGATAGCACAAAACTAAATAAGTTCGGTACAGAACTATCCTATTGGTTTGGAAAATTGTTCAACTCTTGTTTACTTTAACGCTCAAAATGGTTATAATTATAGCGTAAAAGCAAATTGGAGTTGATCACAATGGATTATCAAAAAACGTTGGAAAGGTTAATTGAAGATAAAAACGGTTTGATTCTTACCAAAGAAGCTGTAGCGGCAGGAGTTCCCAGACAGTATTTAAACATCTTGGTTCGGGAGAATAAGCTGGAAAGAATCGCCCACGGTGTATATTTGGCACCGGATGCCTTTGATGACGAGCTGTACCGGCTTCAGGCCAAAAACCAAAGGGCTATTTTTTCTCACGAAACCGCATTATATTTACACGACTTAACAGATAGAGATCCTCTTGAGTGGTCTGTTACTGTACCCTATGGGTATAATGCTACTCACCTACGAGACGAAGGGGTTAAAGTGTATACGGTGAAAAAGGACCTTTACCAGTTAGGGGTTACGGAATTAGAGACAATTTACGGTCGTCACATTAAAGTGTACAATAAAGAGCGAACTATCTGTGATGTTATCCGGAACAGAAACAAGATGGATATTGCAATCCTAAATGAGGCCATCAGAAGATATCTGGCCACTAAAGACAAAAATATCCCTCTGCTATTAAGATATGCAGAAAAGCTAGGTATTTTGAATACGACAAGAAACTATGTGGAGATACTGCTATGAAGAATTAAAGACAGTTAAAAGATCTGATCAGGAATATTTCCAGGGAAAACAATATCAATGCCCAAATCCTTTTAAGGAACTACATGTTGGAGAGGCTGTTGGAAAGAATATCCCTTTCCGATTTTAGAGACAGGTTTATCTTAAAGGGTGGGATGTTAATTGCGGCTTTAGTGGGGATTGATATGAGATCTACCATTGACATGGATGCCACTATCAAATCCTATCCGGTAACAGAGGAAACCGTTGTCGATGCCTTCGAGCATATATTATCTGTACCAATAGACGATGGTGTAAAGATGGAATTTAAGGGCATCGAAGAAATACGGGCTGAAGATGAATACAAGGGGTTTAGGGTTTCCCTGGTAGCCAGGATGGAAACCGCAAGAATACCGCTTAAAGTGGACATTACTACCGGTGATGAAATTACACCAAAAGAAATTGTTTATACCTTCGATTTATTGCTGGAAAACAGGAGCATAGATATTTTAGCTTACAATTTAGAAACGGTTTTGGCTGAGAAGCTGGAAACAATTCTTTCCAGGGGAGTCGCTAATACCAGAATGAGGGATTTTTACGACATCTATATTCTGCTAAAGGTCCATGGCTACAAGATTGATCATGCCCTATTAGCCGAAGCTGTCGTTGCAACCTCAAAAAGAAGAGGTTCATCAGATGTTTTATCAGATGGTCGTTTAATCCTTATAGAAGTATTCGAAAGTGATATTTTGCAAGGCCACTGGTCCAGATATCAGAAGAACTATAGCTATGCCGGTGATATATCTTGGGAAGAAATAAAGGAAGTGGTTCTTACAATGTGGGATAGCTTGGGCCTTTAAAGATATTGTTTTTCCAATCAAATCTTGAATAGGGGTTGATACAGTGTTAGATTTCAACCTAAATAAAGGCAATAATGCTTGCAAAACTGAAGATGAAAATAAATCTTTGCAAAATGTAGCAGATGAATACAGCCAACCGGAAAAAATAGATGACTGGGAAGTAGATAGAATAGCCAGAGAGTTTTTGATAAAGCATCGGAAAGCTTTTGAAGAACTGGCAAAATAGCAGTTAGGAGCACTCGTAAAGGGTGCTTTTTTTATGCCCCAAAGGTGGTGAGTTAAGTGGCAGATGTGGGAAATCTTGCCACTATGGAGCAGAACTTAAAAGAGGTCAATGATCAGCTAACCATCCAGACCTCCAGCTGGGGGAAACTCAGCCGGGAGCTGGAAGCAGCCGGGGGAAAGCTCCAGTCTGTAGGTAAGAAGC
>JAAYOX010000371.1 GCA_012520135.1 Clostridia bacterium | reverse complement strand
TCAGGTTCCACACCGTAAAGTTGGTAGGCAAATAACTCCCCGCTTCTCCCTATGCCGGACTGTACTTCATCAAAAATGAGCAACAGATTACGTTCATTACAAAGCTGCCTTACTTTGGTTAAGTAGTCGGGCTCGGCAGCATAGACACCGCCTTCTCCCTGAATAGGTTCCATCATAACGGCACAAGTATGAGGACCAATCGCTTCCTCTAATGCTGTCAAATCGTTAAAGGGAACATATCTAAAACCGGCCGGCAACGGCTTAAAATCCTGGTGAAACTTGGACTGCCCCGTAGCAGCCAAAGTGGCCAAGGTCCTGCCGTGAAAAGACTTGTTCATTGTAATAATTTCGAATTTGTCCTCACCGTAATGCTCCTTGGCATATTTACGGGCAAGCTTAATCGCCCCTTCATTGGCTTCCGCACCGCTGTTGGCAAAAAAGACTTTATCACAGCAGGAATTCTCCACCAACAGCTTAGCCAGTTTCACCTGAGGTTCAATCCAGTACAGGTTGGAAACATGCAGCAACTCTGCCGCCTGCTCTGAAATAGCTTTCGTTAAGGCCGGATGGTTGTGCCCTAAAGCATTAACGGCAATTCCCGCCACAAAATCCAGGTACTCATTGCCGTCTGCATCCCAGACCCTGGCTCCCTGACCCTTCATTAAAGCTAAAGGCAACCGGCCGTAAGTATTCATCACATACTGTTGTCCGGCTTCAATAATATTTTGGTTACCCATTTTGCCCTATACCTCCGTATTAGTTGGATTACTTCAATGCCAATTCATCAGTAACCTCCGCCTTACCTAGGCGACGCTGTACCACTATTATTGAACTACTTCCGTTCCGATTCCCTCATCAGTAAATACTTCAAGGAGAATAGAATGGGGAAGCCTGCCGTCAATAATATGGGTTTTGGCCACTCCGCCTTCCAAGGCCTTGATACAGCACTCCACTTTGGGGATCATGCCCCCGGCCAAGGCTCCTCGATTAATTAATTCCGGTACATCTTTAACATGAAGGGAGGAGATCAGAGTCGATTTATCTTCGTAATTGGCAAAGATGCCCTCTACGTCAGTGAGCAGCACCAGTTTATCTGCCTGCAAAGCTGACGCCAAAGCCCCTGCCACATAATCGGCATTGATATTATAAGGTTTTCCGTCTTCCCCCATGCCGGTCGGAGCAATCACCGGGATATAGCCCTGACTGATCACTGTTTGAATTATCCCCGGGTTGATGCGTTCCACATCTCCCACAAAACCCAAGTCTACTTCTCCTTCTTTCTTCACTGCCTGGATCAATTTCCCGTCCTCGCCGCTAAAACCAACTGCTTTACCGCCAAGGTGATTAATTAGAGCCACAATTTCTTTGTTAACCTTGCCTACCAGCACCATTTCCACAATATCCATGGTTTCTTCATCAGTAACTCTCAAACCCTGGACGAAAGAGGATTTAATCCCCACCCGTTGAAGCATCTCATTAATCTCCGGTCCGCCCCCATGGACCAGTACCGGGTGCATCCCTACCAGCTTCATCAGGATTACATCTTGCATTACTGCTTCTTTTAGTTCATCGTTTAACATGGCGTGACCGCCATATTTAATCACAATGGTTTTACCGTGAAACTTCTTGATGTAAGGCAAAGCCTCAATTAAGATCCCCGCCTTTTCCAAAGCCGTCAGAACCAGTTTCAACTCCCCCTTTA
>JAAYOX010000370.1 GCA_012520135.1 Clostridia bacterium | reverse complement strand
GTACTGTAGAAGTGATGGTGAGCGTTAATCATACCGGGCATAATCACTTTGCCGTTGGCATCCATGAATTCAGCCTGGGGATATTTTGCTTTCATTGCTTGGGTATCGCCAACTTCCTTGATCGTATCCCCTTCAACCACTACGGCACCGTTTTGCAGTACTGTACTGTTCTCATCGACAGTAATTACTAAACCGTTACCTAAAATAAACATACTGGCACCTCCTGATTGTGATAGTGGCCCTGGCAGGGAGAATCCCTTCCTACGGGCCACTTCCAGTTCTACTAGAGATTAAAATAGATATGCATATTTTTTATAAGTTGTCCAGATTAAGTCTGCCACATAAGCATCGGAAATATCTTTGGTTTTACCCTCTTGATCAAATTGAGCGGTAAAGACCTTGCTGTCCAACCTGACCTTGAAGGCAGGAGCTTCTCCTTCGGACTGAAGCAGGAAGCCCGGGTTAGCGCTGTTGTTGAAATCTTCCTCGCTCCAGTACAGGGTCATTTTCTCACGGTAAGGTGCGCCCTGGTAAGGACAGAAAGTAGCGCAGTCGCCGCACTCGTTGCACATACCGTCGATGTGAAGAATTTGGTTTCTATTGCTCAAAGAGGGAACCTCAATCCTGAAGTTCGCCCTGTTGGGACAGACTTCTACACAGATATTGCAGACGGTGTTACATTCCAGGCACCTTTCAGCTTCAGGAGCTTCTTCCGGTTCTCTGAGAACACCTTTTTTATCGGCAATTTCATCATACTGCCGCTCTGGATCAAAAGAGGTTTCCGGATCCACGCTGGCAGGACCTAAATTCTCTTTGGCCAAAATAGCAGCCGCTGCTTTGGAAGCATGGGCAATTCCTTCTACCACGGTCTTGGGACCGTAGAGGCCGTCGCCGCCAATAAAGACGTTCGCCACATTGGTTTCCAAGGTATCAGGATTGACTTTGGGATATCCGCGGTCATCCAAGGCAATACCGTTTTTGCTGTACAGTTCGGTTTCGATTGCTTCACCGGTAGCGGTTAAAACGGTATCCACCGGCAGTTCCACAAAGGCACCTTCGATTGCTACAGGTCTACGTCTTCCGGAAGCATCAGGCTCTCCCAATTGGAGTTTCTGGCATTTCAGCACTCCGTTTTGGAGGGATACCGGGGACAGCAGTTCTAATAGTTCTACACCTTCGTCTAACGCCAGAGTGATTTCTTCCCGATCCGCAGGCATATATTCTCTGGTTCTGCGGTAAACAATGGATACTTTTTCTACTCCGTCAACTCTGGTTGCGGCCCTGGCAGTGTCCATGGCAGTATTGCCGCCGCCGATGACAGCCACGTTTTTGCCCAGTTTCAACTGGGTCTTATCCTGAACAAACTGAGCCAGGAATTGATAAGCGTCTTGAATCTTGTCCTGGTCACCTTCGATAGCCAGGGGCATCACTTTGCCGGCACCGATAGCCAGGTAAATATAATCATAACCTTGTTTCTTCAGTTCTTCTACGGAAAAATCAGGATCTACGCCTAATTCAAATTTCACGCCCATCTTGGTGATGAGATCGATGTCTTTTTGGATGGCTTCCCTGGGAATCCGGAAATCGGGAATAACCCATTCAACGGTACCGCCGGCTTTGTTTCTCTTGTCAAAAACGGTTACGTCCATACCGGCCCTTGCCAGGAAATAACCCATTGCCAGTCCGGAGGGTCCGGCTCCAATTACAGCCGCCTTGGCCTGGGATTTTTTAGCCGGTGTTTCCAATTTGCTCATATAGCTGTCGAAGCCGTTTTCGGCTGCTTCCAGCTTTTGATTCCGGATCATCACCGTTACATCATAATCGATTCTGGTACATTTGGTCTGACAGAGATGGTTACAAATGGTACCGGTAATGAAAGGCAGCGGGTTTTTGCTGACGATTACCCGGTAAGCATCTTCATAACGTCCTTCCCCTACCAGACGAATATACTCAGGTACGTCCTGTTCAATGGGACAACCCACGGTACAAGGAGCGACAAAACAGTCAAGCAAGGGCAAACGACGATCGATTTTACGGCTGGGAACCGTTCTCTTTCCTTTTTGATAGTTGGGGTCTACCAGTGCTTCGTCTGCCAGTTTATTCAGTTTGTCTAAATCCACCTTAGCCGGCAACCCTTTTTCCATTTCGCCTTCAGCAATAGCTGCCAACTGGTTGAATCGCTGATAGCCGCCGGGCTTTAAAAGGGTAGTAGCCACTGTAATGGGCCAGATTCCTGTTTCCATGATTTTGGACAGGTTAAAGTAATCGGCACCGCCGGAATAAGAGATTCTCAACTCTCCGTTGAATTCGTTGGACAGCTTTCTGGCTAAATTGATGGTCAGGGGATACAGGGCACGACCTGACATGTACATTTCCTCACCGGGCAGTTCTCCCCGGGTGATAGGCGAAGCCAGGGTGTTGGAAAGTTTAACACCGAATTCTTTACCATGTTCTTTGGCTAATTTCATTAGCCTCTTTAGCATTGCCACCCCGTCATCATACTGGAGGTCATTAGTGAAAGATTCTTCTTTCAGTTGAATATAGTTATAACCCATACTGTCAAAAGTTTTGCGTACATACTCATAACCCAAGAGGGTTGGATTCATCTTGACAAAAGTATGCAGTTTTTTCTCGGTGATCAGGTAGGTGGAGATAGCTTCAATCTCGGCCGGCGGGCAGCCGTGCATTGTAGACAGGGTTATAGAATTGCAAATAACAGGCGAAATGCTGTCGATAAATGCTTCGTTAACATTCTTAAACCGGGGAAGCATTTCTTTCAGGACTTGCTTGCATTCCTTAAAAATTTCAGTGGAAGAAGCATCTTTCAGTCCTTCAATAAAAGCGTCAACTTTAGGCGACTGGATCCCTTTCAAATCATAACCAACACTCATGTTGAACAAGAAAGAAGGGGTATCCACATTGTTAAATTCTTTTTCCAACACATGAAGTAAAAACCAGCCTTTGATATATTCGCCTAAAGCGTCTTCAATAGCCAGTTCTGTTGACCATTCAGTGTTGTAACATTCGTCCTCCGCATTGATACAGGGCTTGGGGAACTCCAGCTTGTCCAGAATCTGAACGGTTTTCAACTCCATAAACCGTCCTCCGCCTAGATAGGCAGCTACAATATTTTGGGCAAGTTGCGTATTGGGGCCTGCAGCAGGTCCAATTGGGGTGCCAATTTTGCTTCCGAAAATTTCCAGGAACTTGTCGGATTTTTTTTGATAGAATTTTCTCCTAGGGACAGCGAAAATGGAACCGCTGCTTTCGAGTTCTTCCAACATCCAATTAGTAAGTTTCCTAAATGGAATAGGTCTCATTATGTCGCCCATCTTCAATCCTCCTTATCAAAGTTTCTTTATTTAATTAATAGTTGCAGCATGGTATAGATGTCTAACATCTAACTATTATTTAAATTTCTCTTTATAAGGTGAAAATCCTGCTTTTTTTCCTATTTTTTTAACCGCCTATTTCTGGAGTCAACTTGTGGCACTAATCCCTTTTCTTAGAACAACCAATACATAGTGTGTCCCGGCCCCGGTCAAGTCATGTAAAAAAGTAAAAAGAAAAGCATAACCATCAGGCTATGCTTCAGTTTGACTTGTGAACACCGACTGGAAGTAACGGCAGTTCATACAGACTTCTCTTTTTTCTTCCGCAGTCCCTTGTTGTTTACCACCGCACCAAGTATGGGGAATCAACCAGCAACGTTTTTCTTCGTTTTGATAGGCCGGGCATTTTTCCCGTTCAGATGCACCGCACCCCATTTCATCCCAGCAGTTGGTTTTGATTTCTTCCAACAAGAACCTGGACACTATTTCTTCCAATAACAAAACTTCCTTTTCCAAATCTCCTGCCAGCCTATGCATCTCGGTGAGGAAGGCAGCCTGTTCCTCTGTGGAAGCTGCCGCTTGTCCCGCATGGCCTGCCGCTTCCATGGCCAGCTCCTTAACACTGCCTGCGCCCTCCACTACTTTTCCACTGCCACGGGCCAATTCTGCACTCAGTCTTGAAATGTCACTAATGAACCCGTTAACTTCAGACACCTCTGCTAAAATATAGCCAAAGGCCTCTCCGGCTTTAGTAACCAACTGAATGCCTTTGTCTATTTCTTGGCTGGAGGCCTCCATGCTGCGGGCCACAACCTCAGTATCTCTAACAATCTCGCTAATGGTCCCACCGATTTTGTCAGCCATATCGGCAGCCTCTTCGGCCAGCTTTCTAACCTCCTCGGCTACCACTGCAAATCCCCGGCCCTGGTCTCCGGCTCGGGCTGCTTCAATGGCCGCATTAAGGGCAAGCAGATTGGTCTGATCAGCCACTTGGGCAATCAGCCTAGTGAGTTTTTCGATTTCTTCCGACCTTTCCACCAGTGTCCTCACTTTATCTACGGCTACAGTATTGGTAACACCAATCTGGTGCATTTGCTGAATAGAATTTCGTACATATTCCTCACCGGTTCTGGTTACTGCCAATGCCTTAGTGGCTACTTCAATGGCCTCCTCAGCCCTGCCGGCCATTTGCTTGGTATCTTCAGTCATTTTAACCAGGGTTTCGGTGATTCTTTCAATGGCTTCCACCTGCTTTTCTGCACCGATGGTATTCTGCTCCGCAATAGCGGCCAATTCCTCACCGGCGGCGGAAGCTTCCTGGGAACCGGTAGAAATTTGCCTGCTCCATTCCTGCAGCCGCCCCGCAGAAGCCCGCATACCTTGCAAAATCTGACGCAACCCACCTAGCATACTATTATAGGAGGTAGCCACAAGGCCTATTTCCGCTTCATTAGCTACTAAAGCATCGGAGGTCAAATCCCCGGAGGCAGCAATTTCTCCCATTTGCCTGCACAAAGACTCCAAAGGCTTCAAAAAGAAGGCTAAAACTCGCCATAGAATTAGAATCACCAAAGCCAAACCGGCAATTCCAATTAAAACAGCCTC